>QKIO01000262.1 GCA_003251015.1 Bacteroidales bacterium | reverse complement strand
GTTATCTTTTTATTCCAACACCAACATCACTTCCAAAGTAAACTCATCGTAAATGACTTTATCGCCTAAGTCGTCGAAAAACGACTTGGAACCATAACGCACATCATATTTTGAGCGATCAACGACCAAGGTGGCATGATACATTTTTTCATGTTGTTTTACCTTAAAGGTAATAGGAAGTGTGGTTGATTTAATGGTTAGATTAGCTGTTACGTCCGCTTCGCCATTAACAAAAGCACTTGCTTTGGTAATCACTAATTTGGCTGTTGGGAATTTCTCAACCGCAAAAAAATCATCCGACTTCAAGTGTCCAATTAATTTAGCATTGTAACCAGCATCTGTTAAATCGGTACAAGTAATGCTTGCCATATCCATAAGTATGGTGCCCGCTTCGATGGTGCCCTTTTTAAGGGTGATACTACCTTCTTTTACCTTTACAAATCCGTCGTGTTTGCCGGTCACTTTTTCGGCCATCCATTTAACGGTGGTTTTTTGAGTGTTTACTTTTGCTGTTTGAGCAAAGGTGGTGGTGGCTAATAATAAGGCCACAGAGAGTAAGATACTTTTTGTTTTCATAGTTCTAGTTTTAAAAATAGTTATTTATTATTCTGAATCATTGGCACTTCCATCACTAAAAAGTACGATTTATTTATGGATTTAACAAGCACCTGTTCAACATCATTAAATGAAATGGCGTCGCGAGGAGATAAGAATTGTCCGTCTATTTCCAATTCACCATCTATCACCATCAGGTACACCCCATTTGTTTTGTTTTTTAATGTGTAAATGCGTTCTGTATTGGGTTCAAAACGCCCCATGTGAAACCACGCATCCTGATGTATCCACACCCCTTGGTCGTTGGGAGAAGGACTTAATATCTGATAAAATTCATTTGCTTTTTCAATATCTTGGAGTGACACTTGGTCGTATCGAGGTTCCACATTCTTTTTATTGGGGAAGACCCAAATCTGAAACAACTTAAGCGTTTCAGTATCACTTGGGTTACGTTCGCTGTGAGACACCCCAGAACCTGCACTCATCACTTGCACCTCTCCTGCCCTAACCAGTGCACTATTACCCATACTGTCGGTGTGTTCTATTTGCCCCTCAAGGGGTATGGTAATAATTTCCATATTATCGTGTGGATGGGTATCAAAACCCATAGCTGGCGCAATGCTATCGTCGTTTAACACACGTAACACCCCAAAATGTATTTTTTTAGGATCGTGGTAGTTCGAAAAGCTAAATGAGTACTTCGCCTTCAGCCATCCATAATTGGCCGAGCCTCTGTCTTTAGCCTTGTATACAATGCTCGTTTTCATCTCTTATCGTGTTTATAGTTAAAGGGATGAACGGCAAAAAGGTTCACTGTTTAAGAAAACTAAATGTGCAGAATTAGTAAATATAGGTGCCATAACAAGTCATCTGCCGTTTTTCTAACAAAACACATCCTAATGAAGGTGTTATTGGCTAACAAGGATGGACAAGAGACCAGTATAACACGGTTAAGATTCATGTTAAAAACACACTTAAGTCGCTTCCAACCGACTTTAATGCGACTTTAATTCGAGTTTAGTCTGAGTTTAATTCGAGATTGATGTGGTGTGAAGACGTATTTGTCTTGATGCACACCCAATCAAAGGTGTGCCATCTCAAATAAATAGATGTTGTTTAAATGGTGGAATTGTGCAAAAATGGGGGTAAAAAGAAACCCGAACTACCTAAGTAATTCGGGTTCAGCTCTTTTGATTTCTCAAAAGTACCCAGAGCCGGGATCGAACCGGCACGGCTTGCACCACTGGTGTTTGAGACCAGCGCGTCTACCAATTCCGCCATCTGGGCAGATGGTAAATAGAACTTTTTTGCGCTTGCAAAGATAATTTAAACAATGTGAACTGCAAATCTATTTTTATAAATATTAACGTGCAAAGTTGGTTTACTTGGTAAGTTTCAGACGCTAAATGATTTGTATTTTATCTTTTGTGACAGAATAGTGGATAATCACTACTTACGAATGGACTATTACCTCATCGTCAACCTAAAACTAGGATAAATGTTATAGTTTTACACTTTACTGTTTTGGATATGCACGCAACAAGGGGCATTGTGCTCAACCACATAAAATACAAAGAAACCAGTGTCATCGTTCAGGTTTACACCGAACTATTTGGTCGCCAAAGTTATTTGGTTAACAATGTGCGATCGGCCAAAAACAAGGATTCTTCCGTGTTGTTACAACCCATGACCATGCTTGATATGCAAGTATATCATCGCCCCAAGGCCGATTTGCAACGCATTAAAGAGTTTAAGATCTGTCATCCCCTCCAAACCATCCCATTTGATCAGAACAAACGAGCCGTTGTTTTCTTTTTAACCGAGCTGTTAAAGTAAGGTGTTGCATGAAGAAGAGCACAATAGTGAGTTGTATAATTTTATTTTTCAGAGTGTGGTCTTGTATGATGCGGGCATTCAAGGGCAGCATAACTTTCACTTATTCTTTTTGTTTCATCTCACTAAGTTTCTAGGATTTTCACCAGCCACCAATACCTTAGACCAACCGGTATTTGATCTGCTTAATGGCTCCTTTACTAACGCAATACCTTCTCACGGCTACTGTTTGGAAGGCGAAAAGGTAAAACGTTGGGAGTTATTATACCAACTGCGCATCGAAGCCTTAGAAAACCTAAAACTCACTTCGGCTCATCGCAATGGTTTATTAGATGAACTATTACTCTATTACAGCTTACACATGGAAGGCTTAACACGTTTAAAATCACTACCTATCATTCGTCAGCTTTTTGAATAACTGATATTATTCCATCGAACAAAAACACCATTTAGGCGCGGATAATAAGTCTTGTTTTATCACAACACTCATTTTTTTATTGGTCAGATTATATTACTTTTGCGCCCAGCAGGTCTCGTAGTTCAACGGATAGAATAGTAGTTTCCT
>QKIO01000127.1 GCA_003251015.1 Bacteroidales bacterium | reverse complement strand
TTAATGTTGGTAGCTTTTTTAAGGTTACCTCCTTTTAACTTGCCTAAATACTCTTTAGTTAACACATCTCCTTTTCTTAAGAAATCGTAGGCTCCTGCAGTGTTTCTATCCACCACAAACGGTGTGGTATCACCGTACCCTTTGGCTGTAAGTCGTTGCGTAGGAATCCCTTTACCAACCATATAATCTAACACAACCTGTGCACGTTTTTGCGACAGAATGATACTTGACGTTTCATCCCCTTCGTTACAAGTATGCGAACCTATTTCGAGTTGAACAGAAGCGTTGGTCTCTAAAATCTCAACCAAACGGTCAAGCTCTACTTTAGATTCGTTATTTAACAAAGTCTTACCTTCTTCAAAGTAGATATTTTTTAATACGATGGCATCCGCCATAGGCATTAATTCCACTTTAAAATCAAATACTTTATTGGCATTAAGTTCTAACGTGCTAAACTTTTCCTTTTTGTTGAAGTAACCTTTAGCAGCTACCATAAACACATAATCGTTATTTGGCTCTAGTTTTGATGCAAACGTACCATCTTCACGAATAGAAATCTTAGCATTGGTACCATCCGTACCTATCAAACGCATATAGGCATCACTAACCTTTGAACCATCGTTTTGATTAGACACTTCGCCTTTCATACTAAACTCTAACTTAGGCAGTATAAACGACCAAATATTATCAATCCCTTTGGAACTTCCGCGCGACGAACTAAACAACCCCTCCTCTGCTTTACCTTTAAAAACAATACCAAAATCATCTGCTTCGCTATTGATTGGCTTACCGAGATTAATAACTCGTATTTTGCCATTCTTATCTTTTCCTACTTTGTAGATATCTAAACCTCCATAACCAACTTGTGCATCGGAGCTAAAATACAAGGTGCCATCTGCACGCACATAAGGAAACATCTCATCACCAGGGGTGTTAATCACATTACCCATATTGATTGGTTGTCCCCAAGTACCATCTCCCGAGCCTTCTACCTTCCAAATATCCAAACCACCAATACCACCAGGCATATCACTCACAAAATACAAGGTCTTGCCATCGTTAGATAGAGCTGGATGAGCAGCCATCACCGTATCACCAACCACAATCTCCTGCGGCTCAGTCCAACGACCACCAGAGCGTCCTGCTTTGTATATAGATGATGAGTTGGGTTTTTCGTTATCGTACTTACAACGGGTAAAATATAATTCTTTACCATCGGAAGATAGGGTACTGGCACCTTCGTCAAATTCGGTATTGATGGTTTCGTCTAGTTTCTCGGCCTCTGTCCATTTTCCTTTGGCATCTACCTTAACCATGTAGATATTACTCCCACCTTGACCTGTGATATTACTTCGCTTACGCGCTTTTTTTTCGGTGCGCATGGATGAAAAATAAACCATGTCGTAATCTGTAGAACCATAACCTGGAGAGAAATCACTTGCACGAGTGTTACTTAATGCTTTGACTTTCTCAATTTCGTAACGCGTCACAAGCGTATCACTCATCGCCATTTTACACGACGCCACCCCATTGCGAGCTCTTACGTCCAAGGTGTTTTTGCCAAGATATTCTGTATAGGCCGCTAAGGCTTCGTTGTATTTTCCTGAGGCTAAATACGCATCAGCCATATATAAGAGAACAGGCGCTTCTTCATATTTATAACGCACACTCTTGGAGAAAAACCCAGCTGCCTTACGTGGGTTGTTAATGTGTTGATAACAATCGCCCAGATAAAAAGCTAATTCACCTTTGGTATATCTATTTTTCTCACGTTTATAGGCGTTATTAAATTGAGCGATGGCACGATGATATTCACCTATCTCGTACGATTTATTAGTACCCCCCAACTTACCTCCGCCACCACACGAACTTAGCACAGGCAATAAAACCACAAAAAAAATCAAAACACGTAAAGAAAACTTAGTATAATGGGGCATTCGTATAGCGTTAAAATAAAAACCAAAAGTATAAAAATTATACACAACCAAAAAAACGAATAAAAAGTAAGTTTATTGTTAGTCAACAAATAAGAAAAAGCATCCACACCCTAAATTCCATACCAAATGCTTAACAAAGCTGTTTATTAACATTTTATAAGAACAATTAGGCGCTGAGATAATAAATTAAGCGTATTTTTACGCTCTAATAAAAAAAAAGAGATGATGCCTTATAAAATGCTTGTATTAGACTTAGATGATACCTTATTAACCGATGACCATCAAATATCTAAACGTAACAAACAGCGTTTAATGGAAGCTCAAGAGCAAGGCGTATTCGTTGTTTTAGCATCAGGAAGACCTACGGGCGCCATGATGCGGTATGCCGAAGAGTTACAATTAGCCCGTTACAACTCATACATCATCTCTTACAATGGGGCTACCATTACCCAAATGGCGAATAACGAAGCCATCTTTGAGCAAAGCCTAACTCAAGCCGAAGTACACGAGTTGGATGATTTTAGCAAAGAAAATCAAGTACATATCCTTACCTACAAAAACAATCAGATTGTAAGTGATACAGAATCAGAATACATT
>QKIO01000154.1 GCA_003251015.1 Bacteroidales bacterium | reverse complement strand
CATATAAATAACAGTTAGAGGAAAACCTATCTTAAAGAAATCTTTAAAATTATAACCGCCAGGGCCATAAACCATCAAGTTGGTTTGATAACCAATAGGCGTCATAAAATTAGCAGCCGCAGCAAACGAAATAACCAAGGCAAAAGGTAATGGGTCTAAACCTAGATTTTTTGCAGCTGTGATGGAGATTGGAAACATGATGGCCACCGACGCCTTATTGGTTATGTAAGCCGCAAGTACCGAGGTAATGATATATAAACCTGTGAGTAATGACACATCACCAAAAGGGAGGAAAACAGAAATTACAAAATTAGCTATCATCTCTGCCACACCTGTTTTTATCATTGCGGTGCCTAAGGCCAGCGATAACGCAATGATGACACCTAGGTTATAGTCTATGCTTTTGGGTAATTCTTTGGCCGACACAATGCCAAGTATATTAATGGCAGCTAATACCATTATCAGCCCCATAAATAAGGGTGCAACCTTTATGGCAGACAGAAAAATAGCCAAAAGAGTACCTCCAAACAACACCCATATTTTATATTTCTCTGGTTTATGTAATTCTTTGACTTTGGAGATAAGATAAAAATCAATCTCTCCAGCTAAACGGGAGGTGAAATTTTCGCCTGCCAAAAGCAATAATACATCACCAGCCTTTAGTTTTACTTGGTCAATAGCGCTAGAGATACGCTCGCCGTTGCGATGAATGGCAATAAGAGCAGAGTCATATTTACCTCTAAAATACACCTCTTTTACCTCGCGTGAGATAAGTGAGCTATTGTGTGATATAACAATTTCGACAACCTGAGTTCGTTTTAGTTTAGACATCATCCCAACTGCGGGTAAGGTTAGTCCGCTGTGGTCTGATAGCAACTCCACAATATTGGTATGGTCACCTGCAAAACGTAATAAATCGCCTTCTTGTAACACAAATACACTATCTATTACTTGAAAGGTCTGGCTATTTCTTGTGATATCAACCAAAAAAAGACCTTTGCTGTTACTCAACTCCGCTTGTTGGATAGTTAAACCTACCAGTTTTGAGTTTTTGCGTACCTCAGCCTCAACAACGTATTTACGATCGTTTTCCGAAAAATCGTCCAATGCCGTGGTACGATCAGGTAATAAGCGATATGCGAAAAAATAGAGGTATAAAAAGCCTATGATCAACATCGGAAAGCCCACCCAGAAAAAATCAAACATCTCCAAGGGTTTCATACCAGGAATGATCTGTTGATCAATAACCATCCCATTAACAATTAAGTTGGTGGATGTGCCAATTAGCGTCACGCATCCTCCCAAAATAGCCGCGTACGAAAGAGGGATTAACAAACGTGATGGTGCTACATTATTTCGTTTACTCCATTGATTTACATAAGGCATCATTACGGCCACCAATGGTGTGTTATTTAATACAGAAGAAAAACCACCCACCCATAAAATAATACGAGCCATGAACCCATTATACGAACTGGAGCGAGGGAAAATGCGAGCAAAAAAGACCTCAATCACCGAGGTCTGACGGATGGCATCACCCAAAAGAAGTAACATGATGATAACCGCTAATTGCTCATTGGCAAAACCAGCCAGTATTTCGTTGGGCGTTAAGATGCCAAATAGACCCAAGGTCATCACGGCAATAAAAAAGGTAAATGCAGTACCTATCAGCTCTTTATACAAGGAGATAAGAATAAAGATAACCACTACAAAAACTATTATCACATCGAAGTGCTGCATTGGACTGGGATAAATAAATTGTCTTAAATTTGTGCTTTGTTTTACTGCAAGGGAAGCAAAAATAGAAAATTAAAACTAATATCAGGTACTTAAACTCCTGCATCAAAAAGAAAAACTGTTTAATCAATGAGTATCAATAAAATTGGAATTGAATTACTAGCCCCAGCTAAAAACCTATCTTGTGGCCTAACAGCCATTAACCACGGTGCCGACGCCGTATATATTGGTGGCCCTGGTTTTGGAGCTCGCAAACAGGCTGGCAATTCCTTAGCTGATATTGAAACTCTAATCAAACACGCTCATCTTTACAAATCGAAGGTTTTTGTGGCCATCAACACGCTTTTGTTTGACAACGAACTAGACGATGCCAACGCGCTGATACATCAAGTTTATAACGCGGGTGCCGATGCTGTCATTATTCAAGATTTAGGCCTGTTAGAGACTACACTTCCTCCCATTCCCATCCATGCCAGTACTCAGCTCGATAACCGCACTTCTGAAAAGGTTCAATTCTTAGAACAAGTGGGCTTTGACCAAGTGGTATTAGCTCGTGAATTATCTTTAGATCAAATAAAACAAATCAGCTCAAGCACCAAGGTTCGCTTAGAATATTTTATTCATGGGGCTTTGTGCGTGTGTTACAGTGGACAATGTTACATGAGTGCAGCCATCAACAGTCGCAGTGCCAACCGTGGTGAGTGTGGTCAGCCATGTAGACTTAAATACTCGTTAAAAGATAAACAAGGTACCATTCTGCAAAGCGACAAGCATTTGCTATCGATGAAGGATCTTAACCTAGATGCTCACTTAGAGTC
>QKIO01000268.1 GCA_003251015.1 Bacteroidales bacterium | reverse complement strand
TTACCCATCGTTTATTTGGCTTTCCCATATTTATCTTTTTTATGTGGGTGATGTTTGAGGCCACCTTTAAATTAGGAGAATATCCAATGAATTGGATTGACATGGGCATTGGATATATTTCTGATTTGATGGCTACTTTAATACCTGAAGGTCAGTTTAAAGACTTGTTAATTGATGGCATAATAGGTGGCGTTGGCGGTGTTATCATCTTCCTACCTAACATCTTGATACTATTCTTCTTCATATCATTTATGGAAGATACAGGTTATATGGCAAGAGCAGCATTTATCATGGATAAATTGATGCATAAAATGGGTTTACACGGAAAATCATTTATTCCACTTATCATGGGATTTGGATGTAACGTACCCGCTATCATGGCCACTCGTACCATTGAAGACAAAAACAAACGACTATTAACCATTCTGATAAACCCATTTATGTCGTGCAGTGCGCGACTACCAGTGTATATTCTGATCATAGGCGCCGTTTTTCCTAGCCATGCAGGTAGTGTGTTGTTTGGCTTATACATTACAGGTATTCTGTTAGCTATAGGGATTTCAAAACTGTTTAATCGATATTTAATAACCAAAACGGATGTTCCTTTTGTGATGGAACTGCCCCCCTATCGCCTACCGACATTACGTAACACCACAAAACACATGTGGGGCAAAGGTGTGCAGTATTTAAATAAAATGGGTGGCGTTATTTTAATTGCATCCATCATCATTTGGTTTCTAGGTTATTTCCCTCGAAACTCAGAAAACAGCACCCATTACGATAATCAAATCAATGAATTAGCGTTGACATTATCTAAAACAGATACAGTAATACAAGCCCCAACCTTTGCAGAAGAAGTGAACATAAAAATGGATTCGTTGTTATTATTAAAAGAGAGCGAACAACAAGAACAATCCTACATTGGTCGCTTAGGCAAAGGAGTTCAACCCATTATCGAACCTTTAGGGTTTGATTGGAAAATGGGGGTTAGTTTAATAACAGGTATTGCAGCTAAAGAAATAGTAGTAAGTACAATGGCCGTGCTTTACAAATCTGAAATGAGTGATAGTGATGAACAATCACAATTATCTCAACAATTACGGAATGAATCGTATGCCAATGGTAGAAAAGTATATAATACCCCAGCAGCACTTGCTTTTTTAATCTTTACGTTGATATACTTTCCTTGTGTGGCGGTATTAGTAGCCATCAAAAAGGAAACGGGGTCGTGGAAATGGAGTGCATTTACCATTGTTTACACCACAGGTTTGGCATGGATACTTGCTTTTATTGTTTTTCAAACAGGTCAATTATTTTTATAATGATACAAGAGATTTTAACATACGCCATTGTTGCATGGGCCTTTACCAAAGTTGGTATTGGCCTATGGCGAATGGTATGTCCAAGCAAGACGAACACTTCTAGTTGTGGTAGTGGCGGATGCTCATCGTGTGAGGCTAAAACCGATTTAGTCAGAGATATTAAACATGGTAAATTTCCACGTTTACTACAAGATGGTATAAGACCTTAGTATTATTTAACCTCTGGAATCGCTTTTAATAACAGAGTAAGATAATCCCAAAATTTTTGAACAGATGAAATACTCAATCGTTCTTGGGGCGAATGAGCTCCTTTGATGGTAGGGCCAAAGGATATCATATCTAAATTTGGATATTTCTGAAGAAATAAACCACATTCTAATCCTGCATGAATAGCTCGTACTTGGGGTGGAACCGAAAAAAGGGATTGATAAACCGATTTGGCCACATTTAAAATGGGAGAATTAACATCTGGTTTCCATCCAGGATAGCCATCGGTGAATGTTACTTGTGCATTAGCCAAAGTAAATACAGATGAAACCGTGTTAACAACATCAATTTTACACTCTTCGGTATCACTACGCTGACTAGTAACAATTACAATTTGGTGATTATTCATTTTCACACTTGCCAGATTTGTTGAAGTCTCAACCAACCCATCAATTTGTCGACTCATACGAATTACGCCATGAGGACAAGCATATAAGGTAAGAATTATCTTTCGAGATAACTCACTAGAGATACCCATTTCTGGCAGAGCAACCGACTCCAGTTTCATGGTTAAATGAGGTTCAGACTCCTTAAATTCTTCTTGAATATCGTGCAGGAAACAATTGAATTCGATGCGAGCTGTTTCTTTAAACTTAGATGGAACCACCGCGATAGCAACGGCCTCACGGGCAATGGCATTACTTAGGTTGCCACCATCAAACGATACCAATTGCAAGTCAAAATCCTGCATCATCAAATACAAATAACGATTAAGTATTTTAATGGCATTACCTCTTCCCTTATCAATATCATCGCCCGAATGACCACCTTGTAGGCCAGAAACAGACACTTTAATAGCAAAACTCTTCTGAGGAAGAGGCTCTTCTATAATCGGAAATGTAGCAATGGTATTTTTACCGCCAGCACAACCAATAAACAATTGACCTTCGTCTTCTGAATCGAGGTTTAATAATATAGAGGCAGTTAAAAAGTTGGGCTCAAGATGATGAGCACCCGTTAAACCCGTTTCTTCATCCACAGTAAATAAACACTCTAGAGCTCCGTGAGCAACATCTGTAGAGGCCAACAATGCAAGCTGAGCCGCCATACCAATGCCATCATCAGCCCCAAGAGTTGTACCTTGAGCTCTTACCCAATCACCATCAACAAACGGTTTAATGGCATCAGACTCAAAATCATGTACAGTATCCGCGTTCTTTTCACACACCATATCCATGTGAGATTGTAACACAACCGATTGAATCGAATTCAAACCTAAAGTTGCAGGTTTTAATATCAATACATTACCAATAGCATCCTGTTTAAAGGGTAAATTATGCTTAGCAGCAAAAGCTTTCAGATAAGCAATGATGTGCTGTTCGTTTTTAGACATACGAGGGATGGCACATATTTGATTAAAGTAAAACCAAATATCTGCAGGTAGTAATTGAGCTAAGCCAGACATGCGTTATGTATTGTATAAAATGAATGAAAAATATCTAATAATCTGACTCAAAATCAAAAAGAGTAAGAAGTTTTGTTACCTCGTCGCGTTTTAAATCATCGCCACTGCTATCGTAGGAAAACAATAGATTACTCAACATTCGACGGACAATAACTCGGGAATTACAAGGAAGAAAATAATTCTCGTTAAGCTCAAGTTTTTGTTGCTTAATAAAGTACTCTATTTCACGCTTCCCAAGAACAGCCCCTTTATTAATAGGATTCACATAAAACAAAACAGCTGCGTCAGGAGACGGGTCATTAAATCCTGGCTGAACCTCACCTTCCAAGAACGCAAGTATAAAGTTTTTAGGGAGATTAACTCCATAGACAGGAATGCCTAATTCAAGACACAAAAGAGAATATATGACAGATAAGGTGATTGGATTGCCTTTAGTCGTATTAAGCACTTCGCTAATAAAATTATTGGCTGGTGATAAAAAATGGCTGCTATTGCGCGTAAATTTGTGTACATCAAATAACACATGATTCACCACTCTAATTTTTTCAAGCGACGTTAAATTATCTTTTAAACCCAACCATATTTCTTTACGAAGGGATGCCAATTGCTCTTTAATAACGGCCAGTTTGAGGTCGGGATACTGATATCGACATACTAAGTAAACGCCATACAAAAAATCACGTTTTTCATCCTCCAACCATCGCTTCAGCTCGTTGGTTAAATCATTTATTTGCAAAGAATGAACGATGGATTCTATGCGCAACTGAAACACCTCATCTTTGGACAGTTCCCAAGCTTTTTCAAGTTCAGGAATCACTTCAATGGGTTCTTTAAGTAAGGCATCACTTACCGATTGAAAAACCACTTCATTAGGGTCGTCCAGCAAGGTGATTAAAGCTTCTATTTTTTTGGTGTTAATCATTTTATAACATCAATTAGTTAAGCTATTTAGCACATACACAACTAGTTTTTTCATTTCGGGATGATAATCTTTACTGGCAGTACCAGCCAAACGATTGGTAATTATTAAACAAACGGTAGCCGCCTGATGACCCATTAAAGCAGACAAACCATAAATGGCAGAACACTCCATCTCATAATTAGTAATGCGTTTAGTATCAAACCTAAACGCACTTATTTTATCATTAATAGACTCATCTTGCAAGCCTAAACGAATCACACGACCTTGAGGGCCATAAAAGCCAGGTGCTGAGATAGTAACACCCTTAACCACCTTAGCTCCATCCAATTTAGAAACTAAAGCATTAGATGCTTTAATAACGTAAGGTGAAGTCAATAATGGATTCCAATTCAATGCCTCTTTAAAGGCCAATTCGAAAGGTAAATCACACACTTCATTTCGACCAAGGTAGAAATTAAGAAGACCATCAAAACCAATGGCCATCTCACTCAACAACCATGAATCAACAGGCAAGTCAGCTTGTAGAGCCCCAGAAGTGCCAATGCGAACCATGTTTAAAGTCGTTAATACCGTTTTGGGTGTTCTAGTCACAAAGTCAACATTCACTAGGGCATCCAACTCATTAAGCACAATATCTATATTGTCGGTACCAATACCAGTAGCCACCACAGTAATTCGTTTCCCATTAAAACGACCCGTGCAAGACACAAACTCTCTGTTTTGCGCTTTCACCTCAATGGATTGGAAAAATGAAGAAATCATATCTACACGACCTGGGTCGCCCACCAGAATAATATCATTAGCAACTTGGCCAGGTTTAAGATGAAGATGAAACACACTTCCATCGGCGTTTATAATAAGTTCTGATTCTTCTATTCGCTGCATAAGGATATCTTAATAACTAAATTATTTCCAGGAGTCTAAAACATCACTGAAAACTAAATTTAGCCACTTTATTTGTAAAGTACTAATGAAATACGTGTATTTATTGATAAAATAACGCGATAAAAATAATCATTTTAGTGCATAAGAACTAAGAACAGGTACACTAACAGTAGATAAAAGTGTGTTGTGCCAACTTCACTAGAGAAGAAGTTTTTTAAACGAAGGAATTATTATAAATTCGCCACACTAAAAACAAAAGCGATGATACAGAGAATTCAAACCCTATTTTTAATAGTAGTCAACTTACTTACAGCCAGTTTATTTTTCACAGACCTTGCTGCTTTCACCTCAAAAACAACGGCTTACAAACTTACTTACGAGGGAGTATTTGCATTATCGAGCACTCAAACCGAGGCTATTATGCCTACTATAGCACTTAGCATATTATTAATTGCTGCATTACTAGCTACAACAGCAAGTATCTTTTTGTACAAAAACAGATTGTTACAAATACGTGTTTGCGGCATCAACATAGGTCTTCAACTAGGATTAACAGTGATGATTTATCTATTGAGCGGTCAGATATCAAAGGAACTAGCCGCTGAGACTGTTTATAAACTACCGATGATACTGCCAATTGCATCGGTAATATTAATCTATTTGGCCATACGACATATTGGTAAAGATGAGGCATTAATTAAATCGATGAATCGCATTCGATAACATTATAAATAGAAAAAAAGCGAGGATGGTTTGATAACCACCCTCGCTTTTTATACCTAACACACTCTATATGTGCCAATTATCACACGACACCCTCTTATGAAACATACTAATCAAATACCCTACAGTTAATTATTTATTCGGTTTTGTAAATTTCTATCAGTCTCAAACATTGTGATTTCAATAACTCTTGTTGGATGAATTTTATATTTAAAATTCTGAGAAATTAGTTCGTGTAACTTCACATAATCTTTATGTTGCGATATTTTTTTTATTCCTTTTAGATAATCAAGATACAGTTGAGGTCTGTCAATCCCATAACTACTTTTATTTTCGGTCAAATATCTAAATATTCTGCTGTCCCATATCGCGTATTCTCTTGGGTTAATAAAATGCAAAAGCTTAGAAAGTCCTACTAACGAGTTGTTTATAGAGGCTTTCAAAATTTCCAATTCAGCTACATCTAAAATATGGCCGTCCTTTACAGCATTCAATAAGAATAAAACATTGTCTTTCTGATCTAAACGTAAGTGGATTATTGTTGGCATCCAACCGTAAACGAAATGACTTGAGATGACTAAATTATGCTCATTAATTTCTCCAGGTTTTATTTCCTCAAAATATTTTAAAAATTCAGGATATGTTTTAATATACGAATCATTTTCTGTCAGACTGAATTGCTCAGCATCGCTTAATATCTTTTCAAGGTTTAGGTTTTTCATTCAAGTCTTTTTTCTTTTTGTATTGATACACCTCATCTAAGTGATGAAAATCGTTAACGGTAACACCCAAATCTTTAATTAAGCCATTATTAAGGCTATAAACCCAGCCGTGGATGTATGGAAATTCACCTTTCTCCCATTGCTCCTGAATAAACGACACCATGGATAGGTTATTCACCTGCTCTTGAATATTCAGTTCTACAAATCGATCAGACCGTAAGCCATCATCTTCAAAAGCATCTAATTCATCCTTATGAATGCGATACACATCTTTGATGTGAACCAGCCAGTTATCGAGAAACCCATACCGTTTATTACTTAAAGCAGCCTGAATACCACCACAACCATAATGGCCACACACAATAATATGTTTAACTTTTAAAACCATTACGGCATAATACACCACACTCAACAGATTAGAATCGGTGTGAACCACCATATTGGCAATGTTGCGTTGCACAAAGATAGAACCCGGTACTGCATTGGTAATTTCCGTTGCTGGCACCCGACTATCGGAACATCCAATCCACAAAAACTTAGGCGACTGTCCAGCCTCTAATTGTTCGAAAAAATCCGGAATCTTATCCTTAATATCCTTAACCCACGCCCTATTACCCTTGAGTAAATCATTTATTGTTTCTGCCATAAAGCCTTACATTGTTATTACAAATCCAACATCATCTTTTCGGGGTCATTACCACCTAGTAAGAACTTAGCCGGATTTTCGAGCATTTCCTTAATTTTAACTAAGAACCCCACTGAATCTTTACCATCAATAATGCGATGGTCATAAGATAAAGCAAGATACATTACAGGTCGCACCTCCACTTGTCCATTTATAGCTACTGGGCGCTCAACAATATTATGCATCCCAAGAATGGCAGATTGAGGTGGGTTGATAATAGGTGTACTTAACATAGACCCAAAAACACCACCATTGGTAACTGTAAACGTACCACCGGTCATTTCTTCTAATGATATTTTTCCTATTCGAGCCTTCTCAGCCAAGGCTTTAAGACTATTTTCGATATCAGCAAGACCTAAGGTTTCCACATTACGAATCACAGGTACCATCAATCCTTTAGGCGTTTGCACAGCCACAGACACATCGTGATAAGAAGGAATGACAATATCTTCATTATCAATCCAAGCATTAATCATGGGATGATGTTTGAGCGCCAAGGAAGCCGCTTTTATAAAAAACGACATAAACCCAAGTTTAACGCCATGTTTACTAACAAAATCGGTTTGGTACTTTTTACGAAGAGTCATAACAGCAGACATATCCACCTCATTAAAAGTAGTAAGCATGGCTGTTTCATTTTTCACCATCACCAAACGCTGGGCTAACTTCTTACGAAGAGTAGTCATCTTTTGACGTTCAACATCACGCACCACCGAAGCATTTGTGAAGCTAGATAACGGTGCATTTTGCGTAGAAGATACCGATGCTAATGTTTTAACTCGCTCTACATCAGCAACAGAAATGCGTTTTAAACCATTAATAATGTCTTCAACATGAAGCCCAGCTTCTTCCATCACATTATGAGCTAAAGGAGATACTTTAACACCATTATTTTCTAAGACCGCTGTTTGAGTGGGCTTAACTTCTTTTGCTTTTTCTTTAATCTCACTAACTGGCTCTTGCTCAACATCAGAATCAACATGCGACTCAGCTAGAGATGCAAAACTGGTATCAATAGTACAAGCCACAGATCCGACGACCACTGTTTGTTCCTCCTTTAGTAAGATTTTTATTTTCCCACTTTCGGCAGCTACCAACGATAAGGTTGCCTTATCTGATTCTATTTCGGCTAATTCTTGATCCTTCGACACCAAATCACCATCTGACACGTTCCAACGTGATATTTCCACTTCGGCAATTGATTCGCCAGGAGTAGGAACTTTTATTTCAACGATCATATGAATATATTAAATTGAAAACCTTGGAGGTTCTGCAAAATATTTATGTTGTTCTAAAATTTCTTCTCTTGTTTTACCTTCCACGCATTGTAAGGCACAATACTTATTATGCCTAGAGCAATGGCAAGCTTTAAAAACCTTATTTACAATTTCGTTTTGGCCAATTAAGTGTAAGCCATTCAAACCCGTAGCTGGACTACCACTTGCCAAACGCGCCACAGGCACTAACTTATGATGAGGCACCTGATTTTGAATATAATACCACGCCCCCATATTCTCTGGTTCTTCCTGAACCCAAAGGTGTAACAAAGCATTTTTATATTTCTTAAAAACCACTTCAAATTGCTGGTGAGGGAATGGATGCATCTGTTCGATACGTACTAAAGCCACGTCATCCGCATTAAGTTCCGTTTTACGAGCCAATAAATCGTAATAAATCTTCCCCGTACAGAAAACAACCCGTTTGACATTTAACACATCCACGTTGGTATCGTCAATTAATTCTTGAAAACCACCCGTTTCAAAATCTGAAACTTTGGAGGTACACATGTGATGACGTAATAAACTCTTGGGAGTAAAAACAATCAAAGGCACTCTAAAGTCACGCTTCATCTGACGACGTAACACATGAAAAAAGTTAGCAGGTGTGGAACAATTAACAATTTGCATGTTATTATTTACAGCCAATGACAAGAAACGCTCTACTCTAGCGCTAGAATGCTCAGGCCCTTGACCTTCGAAGCCGTGAGGTAATAACATTACTAAGCCATTCATCAATCCCCATTTCTCTTCGGCAGATGATATGTATTGATCAACCATCACCTGAGCTACATTATAGAAATCACCAAATTGAGCTTCCCAAATAGTTAAGCCATTAGGCACCGCTAAGGCATAGCCATACTCAAACCCCAACACGCCATATTCAGACAATAGACTATTATAAACAGTAAATGGAGCCTGATTATCTTGCAAGAACTGTAAGGGACGATATTTCTCTTCTGAGTCTTCGATGGTCATGGCCGCATGACGATGTGCAAACGTGCCACGCTCAGAATCTTGCCCACTCAAACGTACGGGATGCCCCTCGGTAAGTAATGAAGCATAGGCTAATTGTTCGGCCAAAGCCCAATCTAAACGATCCTCCTGCACCATCGCTTTCCTATCGTCTACAATCTTATGTAGTTTTTTGAAAAATTTTTTATCGTCTGGTAGATGGTTTATTCGATCTAATAGGAACAAAGCCTTATCACGCGGAATACCCGTATCCAATGACTTTACAAAATCCTTATCTTCAGAGTATTTATATGCATTCCAATCTTCATCTAAAAACCGCTGAATAACCACATTTTTGATGGTTTTAGCAGCCTCTAGATTCTCCTCCAATAAATCATTGTAGGCCTCTTCTTCTTTTTTGGTATCCTGAGATGATAAAACACCTTCCTTCTGTAAGCGTTTGCTATAAATATCTCTCGGATTAGGATGTTTTTCGATGGCCTTATACAAGGTAGGTTGGGTAAAACGAGGCTCATCACCTTCATTATGACCATACTTACGGTAGGAAAGCAAATC
>QKIO01000094.1 GCA_003251015.1 Bacteroidales bacterium | reverse complement strand
CAGGACTCAAACTCACAACAATTAGTTTTGCTCAACCAAGTGGTGCTTGATGGTGACACCATGCCACACATCAACTTAGTTGAAGTGACCATTATGCCGAATTATAAATTTAAGAATAAAAAAGAATACGAAAGATACAGCACTCTAGTACGAAATATCAAAAAAACTCTCCCCTACGCACGCCAAGCGGCAAGTAAACTACATGAAATAAACGCTAAAATGCTTAGTCTTAAGACAGAAAAGGAACGCAAGACATTTATGGAGTCATCTGAATCTGATCTATTTAAGGAGTTTGAGCAACCATTACGAAAACTAACTTATTCACAAGGTCGATTATTGATTAAACTCATAGACCGCGAAACAGGTGAAACCTCATTTGATTTAATAAAAGAATACAAAGGCGGATTTTCCGCCTTCTTTTGGCAATCAGTAGCTCGAGTATTCGGTTCGAATCTAAAATCAGAATTTGATGAAGATGGCGAAGATAAAATGATTGAATACATCATCAATTTAATTGACAACGGAATGATTTAAAAAAAACCTACATTACTTTAGCGGTTTGTACCCAACTAATAAAGCTGCACATTCTCGCGCATTTTCGAGATGATAGTTTGGTGCAGATATTTCTAAGACCACATTTATTGCTGAAGAGATCTCAAACATTTTAGAACTCTCATAACCAGCAGATGCATTGTCATACAACACACGAGAAGTCTCAAGATTTTCTAATAATCGATAATGAATCTTACCTAATTTACTTTTTCCAGCTACTGAGAAGAAATAAATACGATCTCCATATAAAGTCAATTTAATATTAACTGTTTTTCGTTTCTCTAAGGAAAATGATTTAGAAAGAGTACTTACTTTGTAATCTTTTGGAGGAGGTGGACATTTTTTATCAAAATCACGACATCCTTGAGCCGAAACAGCAAAAGATACAACTGTTAACAATAAAAACACACCTATCAATCGCATATACCTCATAACTAATCTTTTATCCATTTATTTCTCAACTCCACAACAACCGTTCTAAGGTTATTCATTTTCTCAGAATTAGCATTAAGCTCTTTGGTAGGCTGAATAACAATTCGATCGTACTTGGGTATAACTTTAGTAGCCCCCTTCTCCCCAACTAATCCACGGTAAGCGCTAATTAACGGCTCAACATCTTTCAATAAATTCTTAGAGGTTCTAGGATCTAAATACGAATTTATCATTTCTTCTAATTGATAAATCATACTTTCCTGCTCAGCAATACGTTTCATCAATGCTTCATTAGGCTTATCTTTATTATAAGAGTATAGAATAACGTATAAACTTTCGACCACACTACCTAAAGTAATCATTGCATAAGTACTATAGCGTTTAGTTTCATACAAATTAAACATTGAAAGCTCATAAACCTCATCAGAAAACGCCTTTAAAGAATCCATATTATTAATATTATTAATAAAACGATCTTTAAAACTATATGAGAGGTAAGGAAATAAATTTTGAGCTTGCCCCAATTCATCAATAGCCTTCATGTATTCAAACCCCTTGGCCGGTTGTTGAAAAATTAAATTATAAGCCATGTCAGTCATGAACACTCCCACTATAAGAGTTTGATCCTTAGCACTACTATAACGACTAATGTTATTAGGATTACTCAAAATTGCAGGCGTATATGCCATATTACCTTCTTTAACGTAAGAAATAATCTCATCGGGCGATGGTAACGAATATATTTCAACACTGGTAGAGTCGGCTGAAACATAATTCAAAGCAGATGATCCATACCCCATTGCAAAAGAGTTTAGTGAGAAGACACCTAAAAACAATGACAAACATATTTTGCCAAACGAACTGTTTATTATCTGGGAATTACACATATGTATTTTCACTTAAATTATTTATCCGAAGCAGATGTTTAAATATAATAAAGATATTGTTTCCAACCTAAAGAATGCTTTATGATTTATGATAAAAACGCAAAATGCAACGAAGCGCACCTACACCAAGATGCTCTAGAATTAAACCCCCACCATGCGCTATCATAATTCGATTAGCTAAATCAATGGAATTAAACTCAATGTTACGATCATCAATTTCTCCAACAGCACCTTTGCTTAACAATACCGAAACTAATTCAGCATCTTTGATCAAAAAAACTAAATTATATTCTTCTACCCCAGCAACCTCGCCAACAATATTTATGGTTGTTTCTGGGGAAGCATTAGAGATTAAGTAATCAAGAAGCCCAAGTATACCACCAGACAAAAGTTGCTGTTCACCTAAAACAAAATTTGGTTTGTCTAAGTTAGTAGTGCGGATTCGTATTTTATTAAGGCGGGACTTTTCATCTAATTTTAACAAACAAAATCCAACAACCGTAGACAAATCAACCTTTTCAGGCTCTAAAGCGGCTCCTTTAGATTGTAGTGCAGTGATTCTCAAGGCTGCATTTACAAAAGTTTCCAGCTTAATCATTGAATTGTCAATCTTATCTATAATTTGAGCATCCTTTCTTGAGTCAATGCGATGCTTTAGAACTTGTAACATACCTATAGCCTCATTCAATGCGCCTCCCACCTCATGACCAAGGATGGTTAAAAACTGATGTTTAGATTGGTCAATCTTGATTAGTTCCTTATTCGTATCTTTTAATTGACCTATCAGGCTGCTTAACTGGGCATTGGCATTACTTAATTCTATAGTTCGTTCATCTACCATAAATTTCAGCTCGCTATTAATGCTATTAAGCTGCTCTCTACTTTTTTTAAGTTCGAGATGCACCTTTACGCGAGACACCAATTCTCGTCCATCAAAAGGCTTAGTGATAAAATCTTCAGCGCCAACATCAAATCCTTTAATAATACTTTCTCGATCGTTTTTTGCAGTCAAAAAAATGATGGGGATTTCGCGCAGTTCATGCCGCTGCTTAATATCCCTACACATCTCATAACCATCAACATCTGGCATCATAATATCTAACAATACCAAATCAATTTCACCCTTCTCCAACCAACTCATTCCCGACTTAGCGTCAAGTGAAAATTCAATATCAAAATTATTTTGCGCAAGCACCGAGGCCGCAACCTGTATGTTCTTCGGATTGTCATCAACAATTAGTATACGACCTAAGCTAGAATCAACCTCTTTTTTAATCATATTTCTTAATTTGACTGATTCAATATTTTATCAATCCGTTCTATACACTTATTCATCTCTTCCACATTAAAGAACAGTGCATTTTGTTTCATTTGATTAACCATTTCAGTAAAGGGATGTAATTTATCAAAATCGTTCAATGTTTCAAATCTTTCTGCAACAGAAATTACTTTTTTAAAGGATTTAAAAGCAAGAACTTCTTTCCATTCATCCATAAAACAATCTTTAACGATCAAATATTCAGCCGCAGAAAGGATATTAAGCGAATCTTTTAATTCCTGGTTAATGGGTGAATCCACAACCACTTCCGCTTTTATTTTTTTCTCTATAACAGCCAATAATTCTTTACCCGCCTTATCTTCTACCAAACAAATAACATCATCAAATTTTTCTGTGGCATTGGCGACTTCTTCTGAATTCGTGATCACGACAATTGGTATTGACAATTGACTTAACTGCCCTTGAAGCGTATATAACTTTGTAAGAAACTGCTCACTATGAGCATCATAGGTAAGTATAGTTACGTCGTAATCAGTTGTTAAGGCTCTATAACTCAAATATTGATTCAAAGAAATTACGTGTGAGGCTACACCATTTTGGTCTAATAACTGTTGAGCCTCATTAATTAATTCTTGAATGTCGGGCATAATAACCACAACCTTAACATTAACGTCTTTAGAAGCCCCGTCTCCCTCTTCTTCAATAATTTTATTGTTTAACAAACAAATATTAAAACGACTACCTGTTCCTGTTTCACTAATGAGTTCAATACTTCCCCCCATTAACTCAACCAATCGCTTGACAATACCCAAACCTAAACCAGTACCACCATATTTTCTATTATCCTGATCTTCTTGCTGATAGAAATCTTGAAAAATCTTACGCTGGGCTTCTGGGCTTATACCAATACCCGTATCTTCAACATAAATACAAAACGACACGGCATCATCCACACTTAAAATTTTATTAATGCCAATGATAATACCGCCGGTGTCGGTAAACTTAATAGAATTACTTAACAAATTTGTTATTACTTGTTTAACACGCAATTCGTCTAGGAGAATTCTAGAGGGTATAACACCATCAACTTTTAAATTAAAATACAATCCCTTTTCTCTGGTAACAAAAGCAAAATTTGCCATTACCTCTTTAACAAGCCCCATTAGATCAACAGGCCTTTTTTGAAGTTGTATGCGTAAAGCTTCTAGTTTAGAATAATCCAAAATATCATTTATTAGCGCCAAAAGATGACTGCCACTCTTATTAATATTATTAACGTACTCTTTCTCCAAAGGAGAGGAAACCTTCGTCTTCAACAACTCAGAAAATCCTAATATTGAATTAATTGGAGTTCTAATCTCATGACTCATACTAGCTAAAAAAGCACTTTTTGCTCTACTAGAAGATTCAGCCTCCTCCTTTGCAGTGCGTAACCGTTCATTAAGAAAATACTCTTCCGTTACATCTATCTGTAGCCATAAAATACGTTTTAACTCACCCGTTTTAGTGTGTTCGAGAACACGTCCTACATTCTTCATCCACAAATAACGCCCGTTACGATGTTTGATTCGATAAAACGTACCAACACCTTCGGTATTTTGGGGATCAAGCACCTTTTCTTCGAACAACTCAAGGTCAGAGACATGAATCAACTCTTTGTAGGAAATTATGGTATTATCAAAACTAAACTTATCATGTTCGGTAATATCAAACCAATTATTATTTAGCGTTAGGGTACCTTTAATAAAATTTAAATCATTAATAATTATTTTAGAACTATTAATAGCTAAAGCAAGGTGTTCTTTAGACTTAATAAGCTGTATGTGACTCTGGATACGGTAGATAGCTAATCCAAACAAATTAGATAAATTTTCGAGATGACTCGTATCTTCCAATTCATAATCTCTCATTTTACCTGCAACAAAAAAAGCCCCCTTGAGTTCATTGTTATAGGTGATTTTACTCCACGCCATTCTCTCAAAAGGCAAATCCCCAAACGCTTTACGCGCACTGGTTTTTAATTCATCTAAAGCATTGAAAAACGGCAACGTAGTTTTTGTAACATTTCCTGTTTCATACTCTAGCTGGGTAAATGCTTGATACATTTCTGCCACTTCTTTGGTGTATGAAGCACTTCTATCTGAGTAAATAGAAAAAACTAGTCTCTCCTCAATGGGATCATCATAAACAACAAATCCAAAGCTACTACTCGTTAAGTCCAATGCGTACTGACGAGTTAATAGAGCTACGGATTGTAGACTATCCTGCTTGGTTAATTCCCTACCAATTTCGGCAAAACTCTTATTGATTTTTAACTCTGAAATGATACGCTCTTGATTTCTCACCCTTACAGTTATATCCTTAAAGAAATAGGAAATAAAGGGTTTCTGTCCATTATCAACATAAACAGCATCTACTTCAACCGGGAACGTTTTATTATCACCAACCAAATGTTGTGTAATAAATGTATATCTACCAGTTTTTATAATTTTAGAGCAATGTTTTTTCCATTGTTTCTGATTCCACCCCTTTTGCAGTTGAGATATGTGCCTTAATGAATCACTATCTACATTTAATAATGAGCCTTGACGAGCTGTATCATTCGCAAAAAGTATAGTCCCATTTAGATCCAGAAACAAAACCTCAAAGGGGGAGTGGTTTAAAGCATAACAAAGTGTTTTTGTTTCAACAATATCTCTGGATTCTACAACTAAATTCGTACCTAAATCTATTTCTGAAATGAAAGATTGATTTAAATATGGCTCCCTCACTTGGAGTTCCTTCCAAGAAGAAACAACTAGCATTAATACATCGTTAGATTTTTTATATAATGAGGCAGAAAATCCTAACTCCCATATTTTATCTTCTCCATTCTTTTTAACATGCACCCACCCTTTACGATTTTCAACAGGAAGTCCAGACTCAAAAACTTGCAACATTGAAGTTCTCAACTGACAAGCCATACATTTATCAGAGTCATTACAACTTTTACTATCTAAAGCATTAGCACATTTCAATGCTTGCCCAAACAATTGAAAGACGTTCGCCCCTTCTGAAAACACAGATATAGCCTTCTCATTCATTGAATGAACTACCATCAATTTACCTACTAAAAAAACAGGTAAAGGAATTTGATTCAGCGTTTCTAAATCTAATGGTGATATATTTAAACCTTGCTCCATGTGACCTTCTCTTTCCAATTATTTTAAAATCTTAACACTGCCAGACTTACGCAACACCTCCCCAGAATGCGTCATTACTTCAACCACATACATATAAGTTTCATTAGGCTGACTTTTACCTTTATAGGTTCCATCCCATCCTTGTGTGATATCGTTCGATTGATATACCAAGTCCCCAAAACGATTAAATATCTTAAACTCAATAATATTTTTAATACCCCACCCTGCTACAAAAAGAATATCATTTATACCATCACCATTAGGAGTAAAAGCACTAGGGACATCCACAGAAAACTTCTGCAACACCTCTACATTATAATCATACGACACGGTAAAACAACCACTTGTATCGGTTACCATCACAGTGTACTTGGTGGTCTCAAGTGGTGATAAAATAGGATCTGAACAATCTATGCAAGATATCCCTGGCAGTTCAAGCCATTTTATCTTACCCAAACCATCCGTAGGAATAGACATAACCAATTTTTCACCAACAATAATAACAGGATTATAAGGTGTTAAAACAGGACGTTGCTGTACAGTCACATAAACGCTATCTGAATTAACACAATTATTAAAGTCTACAACTTTAACAATATAATTAGTATTGACTAAAGGTTTAGCTATAGGAGCAGAACTCTTAGCATCATCTAAACCAACAGTTGGTAACCAAGTAAAATCAAGTCCACCTGAAGCATACAAAACAGCATCAGTACCAACACAAATAAGCGTATCTTTTATTATTTCGATTTTAGGAAGAGGATGAGCAGTAATAACCACACTACTCGTATCACTACAACCAAATCTGTCGTTATAGGCAATTAACTTCATGCGGTAATCATTGGGCAACTCATACACAACAGTGGGTTTATTATCTACTGAAACATCCCCATTTGCAAAACTCCAATATACAGAACTTGCATTAACAGATTGATTTGTAAAATCTAGTTTAAAAGGCACACATCCTTGTGTCACAAGAGGTAAATGAGAAAATTGAGATTTAAGATTGAGAACATTTATGGTATCTGGCAAGACTTTGTTACAAGTCCCATTATCATCCGATTTTAACACGAGAGCCGGGTATTTATCACCCTCGGAAAAATACGTATGCACAACCTCATCACCTTCTTTAAAATAACCATCTCCAAAATCCCATAACAATTCAAAAATATTGCTTTGATCAATGGCTGAAAATGTTATTTCTGATTTCATGCAAATGGTATCGTTAACCTGAATTTTGGCATAGGGTCCCCCAACATGAATTAGTTTTGGCTTAACAAGCTCTGTTGCACAACCGTAAGTAGACTTGCTTATTAATTTTACATCATAATCACCTGGTTTAGAATAAATAAAAGACGGATCCTGCAACACAGAACGATTACTACCTTGATCAAATACCCACTCCCAGCTTCCAAGATATGGACTAACTGATAAATCTTTAAACTGAACCAAAAAGGGATAACAATTAGAGTAGGTGTCTGAGGTTGAAAAATCAACAACAGGAGGTTCTTGGGTATGGATGTAATTTACTTTCTCACTAGAGGAGGTACAACCGTGCTTATCAACTATGGTGAGTTTAACTGTAGTATAACCTTCCTTGGTAAGCATTAATTTTGGAGTGGCCAATTTTGATGTGGTAGAGCCATCAAATTCCCAAGTATAATCAACAATATCACTTTCAGAAGTATCACTAAACACAACTTCTTGATTAACACAAGCAGTTGGGTCACTCACGACAAAAGAAGCGTCAGGGAAAATTGCAGAAACCACTTCTTTATTAGTTTTAGTAGCCACACACCCTTGATCATCTTCCACCTTTAATGATACCGTATATTTACCATAAGCAGTGTATTCATGTTCATCGTTTTGAAGATTTGAAAGGACGCCATCTCCAAAGTTCCATTCCCACTTTACAAGATTTGCATTTGATGTTGTTAAATCGTTAAAGTCAAAAACAACTGGCATACACCCTAACTTATAATTGCTTTTAAAATCGACTAAAGGCTGATAAATCTGAACATCTTGCGTTAATGTATCTACGCAATTATTAACATCTTTTACAACTAATTGAACGGGATACACTCCTCGGCTATTAAACTGATACGTCAAAGGAGTATCATTAAATATTGTTTTACCATCTAACAGCCAAAGATATTTTCGGAAGCCATTATTGAATTGAAAAGGCACAACATCTTGAGAATTTGAAGGATCAAAAGTAAAAGGTGTATTAGGACATTTAATGCCATCGCTAATGGTAAATTGCGATTTTAAATCTCTAACCAACAACTTATTTAACGACACAAAGGAACAACCAGTTTGTGTATTATATGCCACTAGTTCAGCGTTGTAATTACCAGTTGAGGTATAATCATGTGCTACAGAAGACAAATTATCTACAGCAGCAGAGCCGTCACCAAAGCGCCATTGATAACTATCAGTATCAATAAGCTTACTATTAAAAACATAGGTCAATGGCTTATTACAATCCATTACATTTGAAGCTTTTGCTATAGGTCCTTTAATAAATAGGGCATTGGGCTTTTTCAACACACTTTTACACCCGTTACTAAAAGCGGTTAATGTAACATCCATTGATCCAGTTTTTTCATATTGATGGGGAGGATTATCAAACGGAAATAAATCACTTCCATCGCCAAAATCCCAGGACACCGAATTTATCTTATCAAGCCCTGGAGTTTTATTAATGAAATTTATCATTTCAGAAGCACAGACCGAGCCACTCGGTGTCATTGTGAAATCTAGATTTAAGCGTTCACCAGCTCCCACATTAACAGCAGAACGATGAACACACCCATTTTTAGTTGCAACTGTTAACTGAACAGGTATCTTTCCAGCCTCTTTAAATTCATACGAAAAAGCTGGCTGAGCAAATGAAACACTATTATTTACCAACCAAGAACTTGAAACAATGGCATCACGAGTGGTATTATAAACAATAGTAGACGAAAACCCAATAGTATGAGGCAAACAAGCCTGAAGTGGGGCATTACTATTAATTTTAACGGATGGTATTTGTATGGTTATGTTATTCTTATTTACCTTCTTAAACTTACAGCCATTACTACTAGTAACAATAAGTGTATCGGAATACACCTTTTTAAACGTTGTTTCTAATTCTTGATCGGACAAAAAATGATTAGTAGGAGTGCGACTGGTAGAGGTTGCTCCATTACCAAAACGCCAATCCCATGCAATAATATTGTCTTTAGAACTTGAATAGGTCATTGGCTTATCGGTATTACACAAGAAGGTATCTACTGGTAAAAAAGTGAGATTTAAATGCTCCACAACAATTGGTTTTGTCACTTCACTGAAACATCCTTTTTTAACGGCTTTTAGTTTAATGGTGTAATTTCCACTAGTTGAATAACTTTTATTCAATTCTTTCTC
>QKIO01000205.1 GCA_003251015.1 Bacteroidales bacterium | reverse complement strand
AAAGGGATATTAATGCTACTTTTGATAAAAGCTATCCCGTAGGGATTTAGTTCAACACGGTATATAAAACATCTGGCGGAAAGCGCTATATTTGAACGAAATAACATTTAATACACGGCTTTGAAGGCTGATAAGTTTGTGCTTCGAAATGCGCAACGTTTCATACCGCAGGCCGTTGTACGTGTTGGATATTATCAAGTATGTGAATCAAACCACAACTGGTGCTATGGGGGCTATTGCGTTGTTTGAGTTGGATATTATCAAGTATTAGAATCAAACCACAACGGCATCGTTAATAGAGTTGATTACCCGCAAGCAGCACTGCATAAAAAAATCAAACACGGTTAACCTCGATCTAATCATAATAGTGGTTGTTCGCATCCTTTTTTTATAACTCATTAGCGTTTATGCAAACCACACTCCTTTGTATCGGGATTTTCCCAATACCAACGACCGGCACGCACATCTTCACCTTCCATAATGGCACGCGTACAGGGCTGACAGCCAATGCTTGGGTAACTTTTGTCGTGTAAGGTGTTATACGGTATCTTGTGCTCGTGAATATAATCCCACACTTGTTGTTCGCTCCAATAGGCCAATGGATTAACCTTAATCAATTGATTGTTCTCATCCCACTCAATCACCTCAATTTCCTTACGAGTTACCGACTGCTCAGCACGAAGTCCACAAATCCATGCGTCGAGGTCTTTAAAAGCACGTTGCAAAGGTTCTATTTTTCTTAGATGACAACATTCTTTACGATTTTCGATGCTTTCGTAAAACAGGTTGATCCCTTTTTTATTGACCATGGTTTGCACCTTGGCATAATCAGGAAAATAAACGTGTATGTTCTTTTTATATTTGCGTGAGGTACGGTCAATTAGATCGTAAGTCTCAGGAAATAAACGACCTGTATCAAGTGTAAATATTTTAACACCCGGATTAATAGCTATCAAAAGGTGTGTTAAAACTTGGTCTTCAGCACCTAAGCTCGACGACAAAGCTATTTTACTTCCAAATTCAGCCACACAAAACTGCACAATCTCTTGTGCTGTAGCGTTCTTAAATCGTGTATTTAGTTCTTTAATTTTAGTCTTATCCATTGATGAAATTTTTTGCGAAGATAACATAAGCATTCAAGCTCCCAAAAGAGATTAATGTATATAAATCCTATGTTTTAAATGGGTTATATACCGCTTAGCAATCGTTATTATTTAGTTCCAAAACACACACCCATACTTCTGGCTTGTTCTATCATGTAATGATGCGTGTCCACCAAATGCAATTTACCCGCTACCTCACTCAAAGGCACCGAAGTAACCGCATTATCACGAATAGAAACCATGGTGCCAAATTCGCCACGATGAATAAGTTCGGCTGCATGTGCCCCATAACGTGTGGCCAAAATACGGTCTTGCGGACTTGGTGTGCCACCCCTTTGAATATACCCCAGTATGGTTTCTCTGGTTTCTAAGCCGGTGAGTTTTTGTATTTTACTACCCACGAAGCTGGCAGCTGTTTGATTTTTAGGTTTGGCTATACCCTCGCCAACCACCACAATAGAATATTGTTTGCCTTTGGTGCTCCGCTCCATAAGTGTTTTGGCCACCACATTCATATCAATTTTATTCTCAGGCAATAACACCACATCACCACCCGCTGCGAGTCCCGAGTACAGAGCAATCCAACCGGCGTTATGCCCCATCACTTCAATTACCATCACCCGTTTGTGTGAGTTAGCCGTTGTGTGTAAACGGTCGATGGCTTCAGTAGCTATACCCACGGCCGAATCAAAACCAAAGGTCACATCAGTACCCCACACATCGTTATCAATGGTTTTAGGGATGCCAACTACATTAAGGCCTTCTTGAGCCAAAAGATAAGCCGTTTTTTGAGTGCCATTACCACCAATGCACACTAAGGCATCAAGGCCAAGTTTCTCGTAATTATGTTTGATGATGGAAGGGATATCCTCATCCCTATCGTCGGAGTGATGTTTAAATGGTTTTAAACGGGAAGTGCCTAATATAGTGCCACCTACTGTTAAAATGCCCGATAGCAATTCTTCCTTCAGCTCAAACACCTCATTATCTACCAACCCCGAAAACCCATTAGATATGCCATACACCTCCATGCCATATTTCACAATGGCCGTTTTACCAACTCCTCTAATGGCCGCATTCAAGCCCGGACAATCGCCACCAGCTGTAAGAATGCCAATTCTTCTTTTTCTATTTTCCATAACCACCTATTTCAATACACAACAACCTAATGCAAGTATCGTTCTTTAAAACCATCACTTTTATTAGTGCAAGTTAAACAATTTGAAACAAAAAATCAGTGGTTAACAAGTGACAAGTTGGAAAGTGTAAAGAGACGAGTTATCGAATTACAAGTGTCTAAAATAACATGATAACGTTTCACATTTAACATCTTTAATTTGTCACTCCACACCTTCTTATAAAAACAATAGGTGAAACCTGTGTATATTGGCAAGCAGAAATTAAATAAACCAATTTATGTTTATATATATTGCCATTCATTGAAGAAGCATTAAGCAAGATAACTAGCCGATTAAAAATGATTTTTATCTTTATTCTTAAATATTAATAATAAATGAGCAAAGAGACTTCTATAAAACTATTTGAGTCAAAAAAATAAGAGTTCATTGAGACGCTGACCGACAGTAGTAATCCTCGTAGATCCTGGAGTGACTAAAGAGAAAATTATCAAAAATTAGGAGATAATGTTGTTAGCTCATTAAATGCAAAAGAACTAGGAAATATAGAAAAGGATAAATTCAACTAAATGGCAACAATATGTATAATTCATAAGAGTTTTAGAGGTATGCGATAATTTTTACCCTCAGCAATATTGGTGATTACTTGATACATTTGCACCTCGCAGTCCCTTACGAATTATACATCGTGCGTTACACTAGATAGATTGAT
>QKIO01000113.1 GCA_003251015.1 Bacteroidales bacterium | reverse complement strand
ACTTGCGGTTTGTTTAAAGTGGGCGGTGAAATAACCTTATTGCCCATTACTGAGGTGGTGAGTCACAATGAGTTTTTTGACTTTGAGGCCAAGTATAGCGGACAGAAGGTGGAAGAAATAACACCAGCTCGTATTGCCGATAATGTGAGAGATCGCATTCACTCCATTGCATCATTGGTGTATGATATTATTGGTTGTAAAGGCATTATTCGTATTGACTTTATTATCTCAGAAAATAAAATATTTATGCTAGAAGTTAATACGACTCCAGGTATGACTTCTACCAGTTTTATCCCTCAACAAATAGAGGCAGCTAAGCTTGACATAAAAAAGGTGTTCCGTACCATTATCGACGAGGCAATAAGCCTAACTTAGGATGTTATAAAAATAGAAAAGGGGAAAAACAGTATTTTTCCCCTTTTTCATTTCTATATGTAGAGTTCTATTTGTTATACGACTGCGCACCTGTAGTGCTAGTAGCTGTAATAACTAATGCACCTTTTCCGTGTTTTAGTTTCTTTTTCTTTGAGTTACCATAGGCAACAATGTAAGAGTTTTCTGATTGACAAAGGAAAGACATATCTTGTTCTTCATTCACAAACGAAAATTTAATTTTCCCTTCGGTTGTCGTAAATGTAGCGTTAGCCGTTAGTTTAATTCGAGCACCAATGATACTTCCCTTGGTTGCTGTCAAATTAAACACCCCTGTGGTATTAAACAGGTTTAAGTTACCCGATGCAGACACACTACTAATGGTGCCTTTAGAATCTGATAGTTTTAAATCTCCTGAATTAGTTTTGATAAACACTGTACCATCAATGTTTTTCAACGTTTGTTTGCTATCCGTTGTTTCTGATTTTACATCCCCCTTAGCATTATCAATAGTCACTTCGCCAGAATAAGATATAGCATTTGTTTTACCATTTACGCCGTCAATATATACAGGACCCGTTCTATTAATAGCTTCCACAGTGCCTTCTATATTACTAATGCTGATAATCGCAGTCTTGTTGCGCGCTACCACATTCCCCTTTATGTTTTTTGTTGTTATTTTACCTGATGACGATTCTAGTTTATAGGTTGCTCCCGACAAGTTTGAAACATCAATATAACCAGAAGATGTTAACACCTCTAAGTTTTGATTATCGTTCATGGTAATTACAACACTCCCTGCGTGGCTAATCCAATTAGCGCTGGGCTTTTGAACATCAATTTTAAGGATTCCATTTTCCACCACCGAAGAAATAGTATAGCCTTCTTGTTGTTTAGTAGCTTGCAATTCTGTCTTAACAGTGACTGAATCACCTTTTTCTATAGCTACTTTAGCAAAGTCTCCAGATACAACTATGGAATTTACACCACTGAAGGTGTTGTTGCTTTTAAATACTTGCACTAAATCCTGCGCATTTAACGCGCTTAGTACAAAAAGTAAGAAAGTTAAATTGTAAATCTTTTTCATGCTTATGCTATTTATGGATTATTGTTCTCTAAAAACAAAATCTTCGTTTTTAGACCTTTTGAATCATTTGCTTATACTAACAATGCTAAATAAAGTTTTAAAACATAAAAAAATCAAACAAAAAAACCTGTCACCATGAGTTATAAAACGTTATCAACATGTGTTTACACAGGTCTTCTTCATCTTTTCTGTGCTCAATGATTATTTAGTTTTGCAAAAAAGAATTGTGTTTTCTTTCAAATCCTATCGTTGAGGACGGGCCGTGACCTGGGTAGATTCTTACATCATCACTCAATTTAAGCAATTTATCTTTAAGACTACTTATTAGTGTATCATAATCACCACCAGGCAAGTCGGTTCTTCCAATACTCTCTCTAAAAATAGAATCACCTACAATAGCTAACTTATCATCTTCATTATAAAAAGCAATCCCACCTTGAGAATGACCTGGTAGATGCATGACCTTTAGTGTTGAATGACCAAAGGTAATAACATCGCCATCATTCAAATACGTGCTAATGGCTGGTGGATTTGCTTTAACTTGCACTCCAAATTGCTGAGCATACGACATGGTTTGTTCAATAAAGAATTCATCCCCAGCATGTGCTTCCATCTTCAAATTATAAGTATTTGCGATAAAGCGGGATCCAAAAACATGGTCGAGATGCAAGTGTGTTTGCAATAACTTAACAGGTTTAAGATTTTTGTTCTTGATAAAGTCTACTATCGACTGCTGTTCACTTTCGCTTAGGCAGCCTGGATCAATAATGACACACTCCCCCGTTTCGTCAGATAGGATATAGGTATTTTCTTGCCAAGGATTGATAGGTAACGTATCTACGTGAATCATTTTATATGTGTATTAGTGAATATCATTATTATTAGTGCAATTTATTTTACAACGCCAGCTAGCATAGGCACAAAGGCACAATGGCCTATTTGTATTTGTTCAAAATCATCCTCTGCTAAGCGCACTATTTTAGTCATTATTTGCTGAGCTCCTCCTATGGGAATAATCATGATGCCCCCAATTTTAAGTTGTATTAACAATTTACGTGGCAATTCGGGTGCGCCAGCGGTAACTATAATCTTATCAAAAGGGCCAAACGTTGGCAAACCTTCGTAACCATCACCCAAAAAGAAACGCCCTGAGTAACCTAACTTAGTTAATAAACCAGTAGACCAGGTGTAAAGTTCTCGTTGTCGTTCGATTGAAAATAAACGCATTCCCAATTGCATTAATACGGCAGCCTGATAGCCAGATCCAGTACCCACTTCGAGCACTTTGTCGTTGGGCTTTAGCTCTAAGAGTTGCGTCTGAAGAGCAACGGTATAGGGCTGCGAAATAGTTTGACCTGCTGCTATAGGAAATGGCTTATCTTGATAAGCAAAATTAACAAAACTGCTATCTAAAAACAAGTGCCGAGGTATAGCACCAATGGCATTTAATACCTTATTATCGGTAATACCTTTGTTTCTTAATTCCTGAACTAATCGTAATCGCAGTCCCTTGTGTCTAAAAGTGTCGTTGTGCTCCATGCTCATTACAAAACTAATATTTTTGAAACAAGATGCCATTGTGATCTGCATTTTTGTTGTTCAGAAGATAGATCATTAATAGCTGATTTTTTATTGTCTTACCTTTAAAAATGTTAATTTTGGACGCGCAATATGACCAATTTATGAAAAGACTAAGAAAAATACGTCTTGATCGATTAAAGAAAATCTTTTTATTAGTTGATTTTGCCTTTGTGCTTGTAGCATCCATAAAGGCAATAAGTATTGTTGACAATAAACTGCCTGTTTTGTTTAGTTTTGCGAACGAATACTTAAACTATTACACACTTACATTAGCCCTTTCGTTTTATTTCTTAACCTTAGTTTACATCGTAGGATTATATCGCAAGTTTATAGACATCTCACTTGTAAAATCTTTTTTTAGCATCGCTAAAGCCGTATTTTGGGGGGTGTTACTATTGTTTATCACTACCTTTGGTTTTATCGATTTGTTTGATCATCCCAATGCATGGTCTACGTTTTTGAAGCTATATATCTTATTTTCTTTTTCCATAGCCTGTTCACGCATCTTACTTTCTTATATTATAACTAAAATAAAAGAATTAGGCTTTTGGCAGCACAACTCTACACTAATTGGAAATGCAAATGTGTTGGACAAGGCGTTTTATGAGTTGGAACATCTAGGCAAAAAGTGGGGACATCACATCGACAGAGTTGTTTCTACAGATGTTAAACCTGTAGGTGTGCCTAACGTTATGGTAATGCCAACAGTGGTAGCGTTTAAACAGTTTGTTGATGAGCACAATCCTGATGAAATTATCATTGTTTTGCCTGCTTTTCAAGCTAGTGAGACTTATGAGATGCTTACCTTCTTAAAAAGTAAAAACATCACAGTTCGTTTATATCCTGACATGGCCTCAATATTAGAAGGTTTTGTAAAGATTAATAACTTAACCGATCCGCCATATATTACCATAGATAATAAGGTTTTACCCATGTGGCAATTGATTATAAAACGTTGTCTGGATGTATTTTTATCATTCATGGGTTTATTGGTTGTTTTGCCACTTTTCCCCTTTATAATTTGGGGCGTTCGTAAATCATCTCCTGGCTCCATCTTTTATTTTCAAGAGCGCATAGGCAAAAATGGCAAACCCTTTGATATTATAAAATTTAGAACAATGTTTATGGATGCTGAAGATAAGGGACCTACATTATCTTCCTCTGATGACCCAAGAATAACACCCTTTGGCGGTTTTTTAAGACGATGGCGTTTAGATGAATTACCCCAATTTATAAATGTGCTCAAAGGAGATATGGCTATTGTAGGGCCAAGACCAGAGCGTAGATTCTTCATCGACCAGATACTCGTTAAAGCACCTCATTACAGCCGTATCTTAAACGTAAAACCTGGAATTACGTCTATGGGTATGGTGAAATATGGTTATGCAGAGAATGTAGATCAAATGATTAATCGTTTGAAGTATGACATTATCTACATGGAAGACTTGTCGCTAGAACTTGATTTTAAAATCATACTCTATACCCTTCGCACTCTATTGATGGGGGAGGGAAAATAACGGTTGATACTTTAAATTTATAACATCTTCTCGTTTTGAAGATTCTAAACCGAAATGTTAAGCATGTGTTAAAGGTTTTGTGTAGATGATAACTTTTATGATGTTTTAACCTTATTCGAACAAAATATATTTAGTTTTGTATAGTATCAATCCATTACAGTATAGTTTTTCTTAGAATAAAATATTAGTTGCAAATTAAATTTAAACAATGATGAAGAAGATTGTGATTTTTGCTTTGACAATTTTGATGTCTGGCTTAATGGCTAATGCTCAACAGAAAAAACCAAACATTTCGTTTTCAGAAACCATTTATGATTTTGGAAATATACAAGAAAAAGACGGAAAGGTTTCTTATGTATTTAAATTCAAAAACACTGGCCAACAACCACTTGTTGTACATGATGTAAAAGCCTCTTGTGGATGCACGTCTCCAGAATGGACACGCAATCCGATTCCTGCAGGAGGAAGTGGTGAAGTAAAAGCGGTTTTTGACCCAGCTAATCGCCCAGGTAATTTTAATAAAACCATTACAGTGTATAGCAATGCAGAAAACTCAAACGTAGTCTTACGCATCACTGGTAATGTAACTGAGAAACCCATTACCGACACTGAATTGTACCCGAATGAAATGGGATTGATTCGATTAGAGTCTGCACATCTTGCTTTCACTAAGATGGAGCCTAAGCAAACCAAGACCGAGCAGTTGAAGATAATGAGTTCGTCGGATAAGGCTGTAACCATTAAGTTTGATAACGTACCTGAGCATATTAAAATAAAGGCTGTGCCAGAGGTGTTAAACCCAGGTCAGAAGGGAATTATTACCGCCACTTATGATGCCAACCTTAAAAACGACTGGGGATTTGTGGTTGATAATGTTTACGTGATGTTTAATGGCGAAAGAGATTATAAAAACCGCTTAACCATCAGTGCCTCCATAGAGGAGGATTTTGCAAAACTAACGCCTGATCAATTAGCAAAAGCTGCAGTGTGCGAGATATCAGAAACAACTTGGGATTTTGGCACCATTAAACAGGGCGCAGAGGTAAGTCATGACTTTGTGGTTAAAAACACTGGCAAATCAGAACTAATTATCCGTAAGGTAAAAGCATCGTGTGGTTGTACAGCTACAAGTCCTCAAAAAACAGTATTAGCTCCAGGCGAATCTACAAAAATATCAACAGTATTTGATTCTAAGGGAAAATCAGGAAGTCAAAATAAGTCGGTAACAGTAGTTACCAACGATCCAAAAAACACAACCCAAATGTTACGCATTACGGGTACTATATCAATGGAGTAAATTAATTCAAAGCTTTAAGGAGCTGCTTTCTTAGCAGCTCTTTTTTTATTTGTTAGCATGGCAGAGCAAGACGATCATCATCACGTTGAAAATAATCCACAGTTTAAAGGCCTCAAGGTTAATAAAGGGGTGCATTACGCTCCATCGGTAAACCCCAACGCTTCCAATCAAATGAAACAAAGGCGCAAGCCCGTGTTGAGTCTTGATGCGTTTGTGGAAGGTATTTTGGCGGGTAACATCACGGTACTTAGCCAAGCGGTCACTTTGGTTGAGAGTTCGCGTAGCGATCACCAAGTAATGGCTCAACAAATTATAGAACGTTGCTTGCCTTATAGCGGCAAGAGCATTCGTATTGGAATAACAGGAGTACCAGGCGCAGGGAAAAGTACTTTTATCGAAGCTTTTGGCATGCACGTTATCAAAGCTGGTGGACGCTTGGCTGTATTAGCCATTGATCCATCCAGCGAGCGTACTAAGGGCAGTATCTTAGGTGACAAAACACGCATGGAACAGCTTTCAGCTCAAAAAGACGCTTACATACGCCCTTCACCTTCAGCGGGTTCTCTGGGTGGTGTAGCGCGAAAAACACGTGAAACCATCATTCTGTGTGAGGCAGCTGGATTTGACACTATTATTATTGAAACAGTTGGCGTTGGACAGTCGGAAACGGCGGTTCATTCCATGGTTGATTTTTTCCTATTGTTAATGTTGGCAGGAGCGGGTGATGAGTTGCAGGGTATTAAACGTGGTATCATGGAAATGGCCGATGCGATTACCATTAACAAAGCGGATGGAAGTAATGTTGATAAGGCACGGGTTGCACAGGGTAATTATAAAAATGCTCTCCATCTTTTTCCTGCAACAAAATCAGGATGGGTGCCTGATGTTAAAACATGTTCATCACTTCATCACACAGGGATAGATGAAATTTTAAGTATGATCAATGATTATATGAAATTGACCAAAGACAATCTTTATTTTGATCAAAACAGACGTAATCAGGCAAGATATTGGATGTTTGAAAGCATTAATGAACAGCTAAAAACTAATTTTTATCAACATCCACAAATAAAAAGTGAAATTCAACGCTATGAGCAATTGGTTTTGAATGAAGAAAAGAGTTCTTTTGTAGCCGCAAAAGATTTATTGGATAAATATTTTAATCGTTAATTAATTTTAATCTCCGCCTAACGCGGACTAATAAAAGCAAGTAGTATATGAAAAAATTGATTCTAGCAGTCGTAAGTATTGCAATGTTGGCTGCTTGTCAGCCTAAAGGATATACAGTTACTGGTACCATCGAAGGTGCAGAAAACGGAAAAGTAGTATTACAGTGCATTCGCGAGGGTCGTCCGATGCCATTGGATACCGCTGAAATTATCGACAAAAAATTTACATTTGAAGGTAAAGTAGAAGCTCCTGAATTGTATTTGATTTTTGTTGAAGGAAATCAATCTCCAATCGCATTTTTTGTTGAAAACGCTAAGATTGAGATTAAAGCAGACATTAAAGAAATGCAAAAAGCAGTTGTGACTGGTTCTGACTTAACTAAAGTATTGAACAAGTTTAACGACGAACTTCCTGGTTTAGCTCGTTCTCAAGAGTTACGTCAAGAGTATATGCAAGCTCAGATGTCTCAAGATGCTGAAAAAATGCAAGCTTTAGGTGAAGAGATGAATTCTATTATGAAGAATCAAATTGCTTATTTAGATACTTTTATTGGTCAAAATACTAATAATGCTTTAGGTGCTTTGATGTTATTAAATGCATCTTCTTCATTAGAATTAGCTAAGTTTAAGACTTACGCTGAAGAGTTTAAGAAAAACCTACCAGCTCACCCATACATTAAAGAAATTGATACTGTATTGGAGCAGATGGCTAAGTATGAACAAGAACAAGCTGCTGCTGCACAAATGGCACCAGCTACTGAAGCACCAGCTACCGAAACACCAGCTACCGAAACACCAGCAGCTGAGTAGTTTAAAATATAATAAACTAATTTGTTTTGAAAGGAGGCTTAGGCCTCCTTTTTTTATTTTCATTTTGAATTGATTTGTGCACCCTTTATATTTACAGTTCAAATCGTATAATCTAATAGTATGAAAAAAGCAGCTTATTTTTTTGTTTGTGTGTTAATGGTGTTTAGTGCTTGTCAACCATCTCAAAAAGGGTTTACTATTAAAGGCCAATTAGATGGCATTGTTAAAGCACCTCTTATTGTAAGCATCTATGGTAAAGATGGTTTGGAAGTGTTTGATACTTTAGAGGTAAAAGATGGTATGGTGGATTATCACAATGAGTTACCTCAACCCCTACTTGTTCTTATTAATATGGAAGGACGTAATGATAGACTGGTATTTTTTGGAGAAAATACGGCCTATACCATCAAAGGACATGTAGATAGCTTAAGTATAACTAAATTAATTGGCGGCCCCCTCAATAATGCATATCAAGCCTTTGTGGAGCAACAAGAAAAAGCACAGCTCATTAAAAATAACTTAGGCTTAGAATACAAAACAGCAGATGAGGCTAACGATTCCACCCTTATGAAACAACTTGTGGCACGTTACGATAGCTTAACAAATAGTCTTGATGAGGCTCAACGTGATTATGTGGAATTAAATCCGGCTTCACCATTAGCAGCCTTTTTTGTAAGTAATTTGTATGGACATAAAGAATTAGTCGACTTAAGATTTGGATTAAGTATGCTTGATACCACTTTAAGTGTTTCGCCTTACTATATGCGTTTAGCAGAACGAATAGCTAGTCTCGAACGTGTAGAAGTGGGACAAGTAGCACCCGATTTCACCTTAGCCGATAAAGATGGGAAGACACTGTCTTTGTCATCGTTAAGAGGTAAGTATGTGTTAATTGATTTTTGGGCTAGTTGGTGCGCACCATGCCGCCAGGAAAATCCTAATGTAGTGAAGATGTACACAACCTATAAAGATAAAGGGTTTGATGTGTTAGGTGTGTCGTTAGACCAAACCAAACCAAGATGGATCAAAGCTATTGAAGATGATGGTTTGCTTTGGAATCAAGTATCAGACCTAAAAGGATGGTCGAGTGATGTGGCTAAGATGTATGGCGTGTCAAGTATTCCCTATTCATTTTTGGTTGATGCCAATGGAGTTATCGTGGCCAAAAACCTTAGAGGCAAAGAATTAGCCGATAAGCTAAAAGAAATTTTCGTTAAGTAACGGTATTGATTTTAGCATGGCTTTAACCACGGACTAATACGAATTGTAATAGCTAAAAATTCAAGTTGAAAGTCCATTTGTTTTTTTTTAACTAAAAAACAAGTTTCTGTTAGTGGTCTTTCGCAGAAGCCTGTAATAATTTATAATATGCCCATGTTTCTAACGTGGGCATTTTTTTTGATTTTATTCAAACCCTTAGGTCATTTGTTTGTTATAAAATACGATGTGATGATTTTTGTGCTCACATCATTAATTTTTAGGTTAATATTGTTGAAAAAATAAGGTTCATGAGTTATAATCTTGTAGTAATAGGCAGTGGCCCTGGAGGCTATGTAGCAGCCATTAGGGCTTCACAGTTAGGATTGAAGGTAGCGATTGTTGAGCGCTCAGAGTTAGGTGGCATCTGTTTGAATTGGGGATGTATCCCTACCAAATCGCTACTTAAAAGTGCTAATGTGTTTGAATACTTACAACATGCCGCAGATTATGGCATCACATTAACGGGTCAGGCAAAACCTGATTTTAACGCCATGGTTAAACGCAGTCGCGATGTGGCTGATGGTATGAGTAAGGGGATTCAGTTTCTTCTCAAAAAAAATAAAATAGATGTGATAAAAGGTACTGGTAAACTGGTTGGTAATAAAACCATTGCGGTAACCGATGATGCGGGTGTAAAAACAGACATCAAAGCAGACCATATATTATTAGCTAC
>QKIO01000039.1 GCA_003251015.1 Bacteroidales bacterium | reverse complement strand
CGGCTACTTGTGCCACATCGTTTTTACCAAACGCTAACGAAGCGTCTAATAATTCATTTAAAAATGAATTTACTGTTTGTGGATTAAGGGCCATATGTTCTTCCAAAACAAAGTCGGCGTGTGATTTATATCCCAAAAGCTGAGCTTTCTCTATGCGAAGGTTAACAATAGCTTTCACAACCTCTTTATTGTCGTGTGTATTGTTGTTGTTGCACCGTTGCGCATGTGCCATATACATGGTTTTACGCAGCGATCGGTTTGTTGCATATTTCATAAAAGGAAAAAAACTAGGATATTGAAGAGTGAAAATCCAACCTTCTTTACCTTCGCTTTTAGCTAATTCCGAAGCTGCATCCATCACCCCTTCTGGCAAGCCGTTCAGTTCGTTTTCTTCAGTCACATGTAATTGAAAAGCATTAGTTTCTGCCAATACGTTTTCACCAAACAGTAGGCTTAGTCTAGATAACTCTTCTGTTATCTCGCGATACCTAACTTTAGAAGATCCACTAAGTTGTGCACCCCTGCGTACAAAACTTTTATACGTATCTTCTAATAACTTTTTTTGCTCAGCTGTTAAGGATGTGTTTTGTTGATTGTCAAAAACATGTTTTACCCGTTCGAAAAGTGGTTCGTTAAGCCAAATATCGTTGTCGTAAGCGGTAAGTAGGGGCGATAAGTCGCGCGCTATGGTTTGAATTTGTTCGTTCGTTTGCGCGTGATTCAAATTAAAAAACACATCAGAAACCAACCTAAGTTGTTGTCCCATGTTTTCAAGTGCCTCTATGGTAGAGCTAAATGTTGGTTCATCGGTTGAGCTCAAAAGGTTTTTCAATTCTTGTTTGCCCAATTCCATGGCTTTGGTAAAAGCTGGTAAGTAATGTTCCTCTTTGATGCTTGAGAAAGGAGGTGTTTGGTATGGCGTGTTAAATACGTTTAATAAAGGATTGTTATTCATGATTGTATTTTTTGTTGAAGTGCAAATTTAGTAATACCCTGTTATAGATTAGTAGGCAAAGGCTTTTATTATAACAAACCTTTTCTTATTTCGTTCGTTATTCCTTTTGTAGAATGCCAAAAAAGTTATTTGTTTCTATCAAACAGAGTCAGTAACTTGTTATCCTTTTAAGAAGAGTGTTTAAAAAATTATTGAAAACAACTTAGAACGTTATATTATGAATAAGAAATTAATTTTGCTGTCAATGGGGGTTTTGATGTCTGTTTCACAGTCATTTGCCCAGTATAATAAAATTGGCGATGTGTTAGCTGCAGGTCAAGCAGATGCTAATATAATAGCTGGTGAGTATCTTAGACCATTTGGTGAGATGATGGGTGTAAACCTTAATAGTGGATGGTACAATAGTGCTAAAGTGCATAAATTGGGTGGTTTCGACCTTACTATTATGGGGACTTACACAATGGCTCCAAGTTCAAAAGAAAGTTTTAATCCCAAAGAAGTAGGGTTGTCTGCTGTTACTGTGCCTCAATCGAGTTCTGCTCCTACAATGGCTGGACCAGGTTCGGCCAGCACCGATTTTTCTGTGGGAGGCCAAAAGGCTTTTACTCTAAAGGGTTCAGATCAAAACTCTTTTGTGACACCTATGATACAGGGTGCTGTAGGTTTGCCTTTTCATACTGAAATAATGGCGCGTTTTATGCCAAAAGTTGAATATGGCGATTTAGGTAAGGCATATATGTGGGGTGTGGGTGCCAAACATTCTTTGAAAGACTATATTCCCTTTGTGAAACGTGTACCATTCTTAGAGCTTTCACTATTAGCTGCCTATACGCATTTTGATGGTAGTTTGGCTGTTGAAAGCACATCAGATAAAGGGACTTTAACCTCCGTATCTAACGCTTATACAGGTCGCGTTTTAGTTGGAGCTAATTTTCCGGTGGTGTGTTTTTATACTGGTTTTGGGTATGGTAATGCAAATACCGATTTTGATTTAACGGGTGATTATAATGTAACTGGTTTTGATGATGCCTCTCATCCGATTGACTTAAGTTATTCCACTGGTCAATTCGATTTTAACGCTGGTATGAGAGTGCGTTTAGGTGTAATCGCTCTTCATGCCGATTATACAGTGGGGGATTATTCTGCTGTGACTGTTGGTTTAGGACTTAACTTTAGATAATTTGTAGTGATGAAATTTAGCCTCGTCTTCCTGTAGGACGAGGCTTTTTTATACCACAATGTTAATAAGGGTTTATGTTTTTCATCCTATCAAAAATTCTATCCATACTAATTGCACCATTCTTATGGATTGTGATTAGTATAGCTTTTGCTGTATTTCTAAAATCAGAAAGGTGTAAAAGGCTATTTCTTATTTTAGCTATATCTCTTTTCTTTTTTTTCTCCAATGGATTTGTGTTTAGAAGCGTAATCGGATGGTGGGAAGGTGATTTAGTGTCTCTCTCTTCTTTTGAGGGTAAAACTGATTATTGTGTGGTTTTGGGTGGTTTATCATCTCAGCATGAGGCCTCGGGTAGAGTTTGTTTTTCTCAAGCGTCAGATCGTCTTTGGCAAGCTTTGCATTTACATCAAAAAGGATATGTTAAGAAGTTGGT
>QKIO01000123.1 GCA_003251015.1 Bacteroidales bacterium | reverse complement strand
AGAGTTAGGTAGAAGTCAAAATTATCAACCCGACCAACCCATCAAATTCTCGCACAAAGTACATGCAGGAAATAACAAAATAGATTGTTTATACTGCCACTATAATGCAGAAGATGGCAAATCAGCAGGAATACCAAGCGCTGGTTTATGTATGAATTGTCACACCGTAGTACGTAATGGACCAAAATCTGGTAAATTTGAAATAAATAAAATAGTTGACCATTTTGAGAACCAGAAAGACATTGAATGGGTGCGAATACACAACCTTCCAGACCATGTGTTTTTTAGTCATGCTCAACACGTAAATGTAGGAAAGCTAGACTGTACGGAATGTCATGGGCAGGTTGCTGAAATGGATATTTTAAAACAACAAAACGAACTGTCAATGGGATGGTGTTTAGATTGTCACAGAACAAGGGCGGTAGATTTTGAAAACAACGGTTACTATAAAACTTTCAAAAACTATCATAAAGACCTACAGGAGGGTAAAAAAGACTCTATCCTAGCAGTAGATATAGGTGCAACCGATTGTATGAAATGTCACTATTAATATCAATTAAATAAAACAACACACAGGTTTTTAATATAATCTGCGATTAAGATAAATCAGTAACTTATGAAAGAATACTGGAAAAGCGTTGAAGAATTACGTCCTTCAGAAGATAATACGGAAGTTAAAAAATCTTCTTATGTATTTAATGAAGAGGGCGATGCAACTGCAAGCACACGACGTGACTTTTTAAAAATATTTGGTTTTAGCATTGCGTCAGCTGCCGTTTTGGCAAGTTGCGAACGCCCGGTAAAAAAGGCCATCCCACTACTTATTCAACCTGAAGAAATAAGGCCAGGAACGGCTAACTATTATGCATCTACCTTTTACGATGGCACAGAGGCTATACCTATCTTAATTAAAGTAAGAGACGGAAGACCCATAAAAATTGAAGGTAATGATTTATGCCTCGCCACTAGAGGTGCAGCATCTGCCAGAGCACAAGCCTCATTACTAAATCTTTATGACAAATCTAGACCTGCAGAGCCATCCATATTAGGCAAGATAGAAAACTGGGATATTATTGACGGACAAATAATTAAGAAACTAAATGAGTGGGATAACACCAAATCATTTGTCTTACTCACACCAACAGTTTTAAGTCCATCGACTCTACAATTAATAGAAGATTTTAAAACTAAATATCCGTTTACATCTCATGTAACGTTTGATGCGATATCGTATTCCGCACTTAGGGAAGCTAATTTATTAGCATACAATAAAGCCATCATCCCAACGCTAAGATTTGATAAAGCGAAATTAGTAGTTGGTTTTAATGCCGATTTCCTTGGCACATGGTTACAACCAATCACATTTTCGAAACAATACTCAACTGGCAGAAAACTTACAAACGGTGAAAAGGACATGATGCGTCATGTACAATTTGAAGCCACCATGTCGCTTACAGGTTCTAATGCTGATGAACGTGTTCCTATGGCAGCATTTGAAGAGGGTGCCTATTTGGCTTCCTTATATTCAATATTGGCAAGTAAAGCGGGGAAAATCACCAATACATCTGGAGCATCAGATAGCATTAAAGCCATTGCAGCAGAACTATGGTCAGCCAAAGGAAAATCATTGGTTGTATCTGGCACCAACGATGTTAACATTCAAGTATTGGTATGCTCTATCAACCAACTTCTTAACAACAACGGCACAACCGTACTTTTAAACGAACCAATTAATTTATTTAAAGGTGATGACCGACAAATAGAAACCTTAATAAATGATTCCATCAACAACAAAGTAGGTGGAATATTATTCTGGCAAACTAATCCGGTGTATCACTATCCAGCAGCTGGAAAAATGGCCGATGCAATAAAAAACATCCCATTAAAAATAGCCGTCTCATCATTAGATAACGAAACCGCAACACTGTGTGACTATCAATTACCTGCACCTCACTCTATCGAAAGCTGGGATGATGCAGAACTATCTAAAGGCCTATTTACATTAACACAACCTGCCATTAGACCATTGTTTAACACCCGTTCACCACAAGACAATTTAATAAAATGGGCTTCTTTCGATGGTGAGTTTTATGATTATTTAAAACTCTATTGGAAAGAAAATATTTACACCATGTCATTGGCAAGTGGGCGTCAATTTGAGGCATTCTGGAAAACATCACTTCGTGATGGTATAATATACGACACAAATAAAAATGCTGATGACATCAATGCTTCAACAACAATTGATGTCAATAAAGCCTTATCAAATATTAAAACCTCACCAACCAACGAATTAGAGCTAGTGTTGTACCAAAATGTGCCTATTGGTGATGGTACATTAGCTAATAACCCGTGGTTGCAAGAATTACCAGACCCAGTTTCGAGAGTTTGTTGGGATAATTACGTAGCTATTTCTCCAGCCTTTGCCACTCTACGCGGTCTTGAGCAGGGTGATTTACTAAAAGTAAATGACATTGAATTACCAATCTTAATTCAACCAGGTCAGGCTCGTAACACATTAGCTATTGCTGTTGGTTATGGCCGAAGGCAAGCTGGCAAGGTAGCTACAAA
>QKIO01000161.1 GCA_003251015.1 Bacteroidales bacterium | reverse complement strand
AAGCAAATGGCGGTAACCTTAGATGGACTTCGTGCAGACGAAGTTATTTCAAGTGGTAATTTGGAGCGTGAGCTGATTATTGAGAATTTCCCTAAGAGTAAAAATGGTTACCTCGTAGTAACCAAGGTAATAGAAGATTAAGAAAGGATAAGATGGCATCTGAAATACGTAAAATACACGAAGACCTGATCAGTAAAAAATATACTTGTTTAGATCTAATCAACGATAAACTTCAACAACTTGAAGCCAGCAACCTCAACTCTAGCAACTTACTACTACGTGAGTTAGCCGTAGAAAAAGCAAGTGCTGTGGACAAGAAAATTGCCAATGGACAAACAATTGGTTTGTTAGAAGGCATACCTTTTGGCATTAAAGATGTGTATCTACTTCAAGGTACAGTATCTACTGCTAGCTCTGATATGCTTAAACAGTACAAGGCACCTTATACGGCTACCGCAATTCAAAAATTATTGGATGCTGGCGCCATTCCTATTGCCAAAGAAAATTGTGATTGTTTTGGACATGGTAGCACCAGTGAAAATACCGTATTTGGCCCTGTGAAAAATGCCCTTGATGCCACAATGTAGCCAAAGGGTTTACCGCCTTTTCCATAGGTGGTGACACAGGTGGATCAATTCGTCAACCAGCAGGTTACAATAAAGTGTATGGTCTAAAACCTACGTATGGCCGCATCTCTCGTTATGGTTTGATGGCTTATGCTTCATCAACCGATTGCGTGGGGCCATTTGCTAATTCATTAGAAGACATCACGCTCGTGTTAAACATAATGAGTGGAAAGGACTACCACGACCAGACAACCATTAAATCGACACCTGTTGACCTTTCTATTTTAGAAACGAAAGTAAGTGCTAAAAAATATACCGTGGGCTACTATAAAAGTTTTGTTGAAAACGAAGCGTTAGACCCACAAATGAAGGCTGACTTTATGGACAGCATCAAAAAGCTAAAAGCTGCTGGTGCCGAAATTAAAGAGCTTGACTTTTACGATGTGGATACCTTGGTGGCTACCTATTACATGCTTGCCATGGCCGAAACAGCCTCTAACCTATCTCGTTTAGATGGTACTAACTACGGTAGTCGTGCCGATGAAAAAACATTAAAAGAAGGTTACATGCTTTGCCGTTCGGAGAACTTCACCGACGAAACAAAACGACGCATTGTGGGTGGTAACCAAGTATTATCGCAAGGTCATTCTGAGGAGATTTACCTTAAAGCTCGTAGCCTAAGAACACAAATAATGAACAGTTTCGACCAAGAGTTTAAAGAAACAGATATTATTCTTTCGCCAGTAGCACCTGCTCTACCTCCCAAAATAGGAGAGAACTTAAAAAAACCTCTATCCATGTATCTATCAGATGCATACACCGTTGGTTTTAGTTTGGGTGGATTACCAACCCTAACCGCTCCAAAAGGTACTGAGATAGGAATACAAATAACGGCTGCAAAAGGTCAGGAACAGACCATTATTGAGTTTGCTCACTTATTAAATGAGGTATTGTAATGCAAATAGATACATTAAGTCAGGAATTAGAAGCACAAGGTCTTGAAATCGTAATTGGTCTTGAGACGCATGTTCGTTTAAATACAAAATCAAAACTTTTTTGCGCTTGTGCCAACGAAGAAGCAGAAAAACCAAATACCAACATCTGCGCTATTTGTACTGGTCAAATGGGTGTGTTACCTGCCGTAAACAAAGAAGCCATACGTAAGGCCATCTACTTTGGAAAAGCCGTAAATGCCGATTTAAGTGAGTACATCACTTGGGATAGAAAGCATTACGAATACCCCGATTTACCTAAGAATTTTCAGCTCACTCAATTTCAACACCCCATCATTAGAAATGGTGTTGTAAAATGCTTCCGTGAGGATGGCTCTATCTTTGAAGTAACCTTAGAACAAGTTCACATAGAGGAAGATGCAGCAAAATTAATGCACGAGAAAAACAACTCGTTAGTAGATTTCAACAAAGGTGGTGTACCTCTTATCGAAATCGTTACCAAGCCATGTATGCGTCATATTAAAGATGCTGCTACTTATGGTCAGTATGTGCATCGCATTGTTCAAAACTTAGGCATCTCTGAGGCCAACCTCGAAAAAGGAGAGTTTAAGTCTGATGTGTCTGTATCGTTACGCAAGAAAGGCACCAACGACCTCAATCCAAGAACGGAGATTAAAAACTTAAACTCGTTTAAGTTTATGATAGAGGCTTTGGTTGAAGAAATTAGCAAACAATTTTCATACTATTTAGAACATAAAGATTTTCGTCCAGACCAAACTACGGTTTTGTTTGATGCTGACTTGAAGCAAACGAAAACCATGCGTAAGAAAGAATTCGCAGCCGATTACCGTTTTTCATTGGAGCCTGACATTCCAATGGTACATATTAAAGCGGCCATCGACACCATACAGGTGGATGAGAGTTTATTGCCTTTTGCCATCGAGAGCCAACTGATTGAAGGAAATGTACGTCCTGTGGATGCTAAATTCTTTACGTCTGAGTTGATTCGTTCTCAGGTATTTGTAGCCGTCAACAAACAAGTTAATGATGTGTCATTTGTTGCTAAAACACTAGCAAACAATTTAACACCTGACGATTATTGCAAAATAAGTAACATCGATGCCTTAGCTACTATTTTTAATTTATTAAAAGATGGTAAAATAACGGTTATCTTGTTGGGTGATGCCATCAAACAATTGCTTATCAACCCTAATTTTGATTACAATAAATACTTTGCCGATAATAGTATTTCGGACGATAAGATTGATGCTGCCATCACACAAACCATTAACGAAAACCAAGCCGATGCTGCCGATATTAAAGCAGGTAACTTAGGCAAAGCGGGTATTTTAGTGGGTAAGGTGATGTCTATCATAGGCAAAGGTGCCAATGGGAAAGTGGTACGTGAGAAAATACTTGCTCAGATAGCTGTAGGTGGCCAGTCAAAAGAGGCATCAATCAGCGATAAGTCGGAAACGACAAAAAAAACTGACGAACAAAAAACGGCAGAGGTAGTTGAAGAACGCAAACCAATTGCTTTTGAAGACATCGTTGTGCGCGACTCGTACCGTAACACCATCATCACACAAATAAATAACGATAGCAAAGGACAAGAAGTAACGGTGGCTGGATGGATATCGAGCTTACGTGATCATGGCGACTTGGTGTTTATTGATTTGCGTGATAGCAGTTACGAAATTCTTCAGATTCGTTTAGACAGAGGTGCATTCAAAAATTTGAGTGAACTCGCAAAACTAAAACCTGAATCTGTTATTTCGGTAACGGGAACTATCTTGCAACGTGGTGAAGATGACTACAATAAAGGAGTAAGAACAGGCGAACTTGAGTTAGACGCTAAAACAGTGGATATTCTTAATGTTGCAAATACACTACCTTTTGAGATAAAACGCGCTACTCGCACCAACGAAAAGGCACGTTTCACCTATAAATACCTCGACCATCGTAACGAAGATGTGCGTCGAGCTATCGTAAACCGTCATCGCATTGTGAAGTTAATGCGTGACTTATTAGACGAAGAAAATTTCTTAGAGATAGAAACACCCATATTAACAGCTGGCACCGACGAAGGAGCTCGTGAGTTTATTGTACCTAGTCGTAAGTCGCCAGGTTCATTCTACACCTTACCACAGGCACCTCAGCAGTTTAAGCAAATGTTGATGGTAAGTGGTTACGAAAAATATTTTCAGATAGCGCGTTGTTTCCGTGATGAAGATTCTCGTGGCGACCGTCAGCCAGAATTTACTCAACTTGATATTGAGATGGCGTTTGCTAGCATGCAAGACATCATTGACCTCAACACGCGTGTATTTACCGAAATTGTGAACCGTTTGTACAGTAACAAATGGCGCATGAAGCCTTTTCAGGTTATCACGTATCAAGATGCCATGGATAAATATGGCTGTGACCGTCCCGACTTACGTTTTGGCTTAGAGATGGAGGACATCACTGAAATTGTAAAAGAAACGACCTTTCAGGTGTTTGTGAAACCTATTGCCGATGGTGGTATTGTGAAATGTATTAAGGTAGATGCTCAATACCAAAAACAACGCATCTCTAAAGGTCAAATAGAAAAACTAACATCCATAGCTCAAGAAAATGGATTGGGCGGATTGGCTTACATCATAGTGAATGAAAATGAATTACAATCGCCTATCATCAAATATTTGGGTGAGGATATTGCTGCTAAAATCATAACACAAACAAAAGCACAGGTAGGAGATATCGTATTCTTTTCGGCGGCCGATTACAAAACGGCTAACAAAGCCTTGGATGCGGTTCGTCAGGAATTGGGTAACATGCTTAACCTGATTGACCCAAAGTTACTGTGCCCTGCATGGGTGGTTGATTTCCCTATGTTTGAATTAACCGACGAAGGCAACTGGACATTTACCCACAACCCATTCTCGATGCCTAAAAAGGAGTTCCTGATGAACCACCTAAATGGCAAAGATGTAGGTCAGATTATTGCACAACAGTATGATTTGATTTTAAATGGTTTTGAAATTGGCGGTGGTTCAGTAAGAGCACACGTTTCGGAGATATTGGAAGCGACCTATAAAAACATGGGTTACAACCACGAAGAGATGTTAAAAAGTGTGGGTGACATGTACCGTGCTTTCCAATACGGAGCACCTCCACATGGCGGTATTGCGTGGGGAGTAGACCGTTTGGTGATGATACTTGAGAAGAAACAATCGATTCGTGAGGTGTTAGCTTTTCCTAAAACAGGCTCCAGCGAAGACTTGTTATTCAACAGTCCTAGACCGTTACCCGAGAAAAAGATTAACGAGGCCAACATCCGACTTTTGGGTAAGTAAGTTATAACTACAAAAGCAACAAGGGGATATCATTGATTTGATATCCCCTTGTTGGCATATGAATAAGACGAATTAGTTAATACACTACAAATAGATTAAGCTACATTACTCTTTATCACTTGCCCATACTTTAAAATCTCACTAACAATTGGATTTGAAATTTCAAATTCTGATTCTCTAAAAGGATGTGGTTCAATTCTACTATCAATTTTCCGTCGAAGACGCATTAATTCTAATTGCATTTCGATTAGATTGCTATAATCTTTAAAGACAATTGCAATATCAATATCACTTTCGTCATGAAAGTTCCCTTTTACATAAGAACCAAACAAAATGATTCGAATGAATTTAAATTTTAAATTCACCGCCTCGGCATATTGATTAGCTATTATTATAGCATTTCTTTTATCCATTGTCTTAGAATTACAATTTTAGCGACCCACGCTTTCGTATATTCAGGAGTACACAAAGAGTAAAACTCCTTTTTATAATCATCATATCTAGCATTTATATTAAACGATGTAATTTCATCTAACCAATCTGAATACTCTTCAGTTAATTCAAGACCCATAAGTTCAGCTAATCGATAAAGATTATGCGTAAAAGGAGCATGTGCGTTATGAGTATCAACAACAAAGCCTTCAAAAGTTTTTCAACAGAAATATGACCTAAAAACAAAGCCCATCCATATGATTTTGATTCATACAAAGTTATCATTGTTAAATAATCTACCTCAGAAGTCTCAACCCAATGCTTAATGACCTTATCTTTATCAAAACCAGCACTTCCTATATCCATAAATTTGCATTGATTTAAAATCAAAGATAATGATTTTCGATATTAAACTCTAACTATTTTAAAAGCAACTAAATATGAACGAACATGTATATCAAACACCAACTCTAAACATTAAACTTAAAAATATCACTCATGTAAATGAGTAAAAACGAAAGGGTAAAGGCGATGATGGGAGAAATGATCCACATCACAAAAAACTTATTGACTTCTGTTTTTCTAAAGATATTTTTAAAACCCAGTTTAGCAACACCAATTCCTAATATAGCACCCACATTCAATTGCACCAAGGAGGTAGGTATGCCTTTAAATAATGAAGCAGATAAAAGTAGGGAAGCTGAAAGGAAAGCAATAATAACCGCTTCTAAGCGCCCAAACAGCACTATTTCTTTACCAGTATTCTCTGCAACCTTATGTCCAAACAAAGAGCTGCCTATACTAAAACAAGGTGCCACAATTAAGGTAGCCAAAATTAAAACATGTGGATAATGTTGGGTAGAAACGCCTAATTCGTTGATGGACAAACTGGCCAAAGGCCCCACTGCATTAGCTACGTTATTTGAACCTATTGAAAAAGCCACATACATCGACATAATGATTATTAGAGCCTTAAGCATAGGACTCTCATTCCATTTTTTTGAAATTGTATACCCGCGTTTGCGTATAGGTTTATAAATGTATTTACCTATTAAAAAAGCAAGTACAAAAGCCGCTATTGGCATTACAAACCAAGTTGGAATGATCTCATAAAACAGCTTATCACTATTAAACGAATGATAATAAATAGCAGGTGCAACAACTGCCAATACGGTTGATTGACTCGTTGAGGCTGGAATACCCATGATGTTAGCAATGAGCAAAGAAATCGCTATCGAGAATAAAATGACAGACACCACTGTAAAGGTCATCATTTCGGGAGCTAAAAGACCTTTGCCAATGGTCTTAGCGGTTTGCTCTCCACCCAAAATAGCTCCTGCAAAAACCATTAACCCAAATAATCCTGGTATTAAGCTTTTCTTAAGAACATTGGCACCATAGGCAGCCGAAAAAGCAGGAGCAGTACCACTCCCACCCATATTAATGGCTAAAAATATAGCTACCAGAAAAGGTATTAAAAAAGGTATCAGCATATAAACAATTTTAATGATTAGACTTCAAAGCTAAGCATCAACTAGAAATAATATACACCGATAAAAACGTATTTTAAAGTACGTCTTTAAACGTAGTAACGACGTTGATTGACTCTTTACACAACAAAGTATTTGTTTTTGATGGCAAAAACCACTAATTCAGCCGTATTACGAGACTGGGTTTTTAGTAAGATATTTTCACGATGCTTATCCACTGTGCGTTTACTAATGATTAATAAATCAGCAATTTCTTGATTAGACAGTCCCTTACAAATATTAAACAACACCTCCACTTCACGGCTAGACAAATCAATATTAGAAAGCGCAGTCGTTGATTTATTACTAAACCCTTTAATGATGGAATTTAATATCTCAGGCGAGAAATAATTACCCCCTTTAACCACCTCACAAATAGCAGCTTGCACATCTTCAAACTTAGAATTTTTAAGCAAAAAACCTTTGGCACCAGCATCTAACATATCTGTATAAAAACTTTGATGCGCATACATTGAAAGAGCAATAACTTTAGCATCAGGCATTATTTTAAGCACTTGGCGTGTCGTATCCACCCCATTGAGTTCCGGCATTTCAATATCCATCAAAATAACATCAGGCTTGACTTCTAGAACCATATCTAACAACTCACGCCCATTATTGGCTTCATGAATAGACGTTATATAACTACAATTCGATAATAGAAACTTCACCCCTTCACGAAATAAGGCATGGTCATCTACCAAATAAATAATGAGATCTGTTTTCATAAGGGCAATTCTATTTTGACATAAATACCAGTTCCTGCTTTGCTTTCCATCACAAAAGTACCATTTAAGGATTTAACTCTAGAGGTAATATTTATGAGTCCATGACCTGCCATATTGGTTTGTTTACAGTCAAATCCCTTACCGTTATCGTCGTAGACAAATTCCATTTTATCTTCATGTGCAAAAATAAAAATACGTGCAGCACTAGCTCCCGCATGTTTTATAGTGTTGTTTATCAACTCACAAACAATGCGATACACACTAACCTCAAGATTGTACGAATATCTGGATTCATTAATATTAGTCTCTACAACCACCTCAAAAGTCTCGTCCACAAGCACATGATCAACAAAAGTTATTATGGCTTTTTCTAAACCAAAACGTTCTAGCAAATGAGGGTTTAGATGATTAGATATCTCCTTGGTGGTTTCAATGGCACTATCAACGGCGTGTTCTGTTTTTTGTAAAATTTGTTTATTTAAGTCGCCTACTAATGACGTATTAATGGCCGAAAGTGCCATTTTTATTGAAGAAAGAATGGGGCCTAAGCCATCGTGAAGTTCGGTAGCAAAGTATTTCCGTTCCTTCTCTTCGGTTTGAATAATAGCTGAAAACACATTAGATTCATTATCTAATCTGATTTGTTTTAAACGAGCCAACTCTGAAAATATCTTTCGAATATAAAACGAAGCCACAAACAGTGTTGTAGAAATAACAACTGCTAACCAACTATTAAACAGTTCTTGTTCGCTTAGGGTAGTGGCTGTTATAACCACATATAAATCAACCAAACGACGGATAAAAATCAAAAATAAACCTAACGATATACTAATCCACGCAATATTAAACTTTGTTTTTTTGATGAGACTTACCGTAATTACAAACGCACCTAATTGCATGTAAACCGATAAAATTAAAGCAGATAATATGATCATACAATCCTTTAAGTTGAGTAATTATGCTCTATTGACTTGTTAATCCGTCTAAATTCTAAAATAAGAAACACGCCAGTTATAGATGCCGAAAGCATGTCGGATATGGGCGCAGCCATCCAAACGCCATCTAAACCTAAATATTTAGGAAGAATTAATAATACGGGTATCAAAATAATAACTTGACGTAACATGGAGATGAGTGCAGCTTTGCCGGCACTACCTGTTGACTGAAAATAATTACCAGTAATAATTTGAAACCCGATAAAAGGTAAAGCACATAGAAAGATGCGCAAGCCACGCATACCTATTTCTAGAAGCTCTACACTCGTGTTATTAAAGGCCTTGATAATGGCATGTGGAAATAACTGGACAATGACAAAACCAATAAAAGAAATAGCTGTAGCGGACAACAAACCTATCACAAAGGTTTGTTTAACACGCACATAGTTCTTGGCTCCGAAATTAAATCCGATGATTGGTTGAGCAGCCATATTGATAGAAATAATGGTCATCACCAATAACATGGTGATACTAATGATAACCCCCATGGCTCCCACCGCTAAATCGCCACCATATTTAACCAATTGCACATTAAAGGTACCAAATACCAGACTAGAGGCCATCTGCATCGAAAACGGGGCAAAACCGATGGTTACGATGTACCAAACAATATCCCATTGCACCTTAAAATTACTCCACTTGAGTTTGATTACCGATTTGACACTTAAAAAATGCCTGATAACCCAGATGCACAACACCACTTGAGAGATAACCGTGGCATAGGCAGCACCTTTAACCCCCATATCAAACCAAAAAATAAAAATAGGATCTAATACCAAATTTATTCCAGCACTAATAAGCATGGACATCATAGCCACCTTTGCACTTCCTTCAGAACGAATAAGGTTATTTAAGGAATACCCCACAATATTAAAAACCGAACCAAAAAGAATAATACCCAAGTAATCATTGGCATAATCAAAGGTTTGATCATTCACCCCAAAAAAACGCAACATGGGATCTTTGATTAAAAAACCAATGATCATAATCGCCAAACCCATAACGATCATCAGAACAAAGGCATTGCCAAGTACCTTTTCGGCTCTATTAAAGTCTTTTTTGCCTAAGTTAATAGAGATACGCACGCCAGCACCCATGCCTATTAACATGCCAAAAGCCATCATAATAACCATAATGGGGAATACAGCACTCAAGCCAGAAAGAGCCATTGCGCCCACTCCATGCCCAATAAATACACGATCGACAATATTATATAACGAATTAATGATAACACCAGTAAAGGCTGGCAAGAAAAATCGCCACATTAATTTTGGTATCGATTCGAACTCTAAGGCTCGAACATTTTTTTGATGAACTGGCATAAAAGATGCTTTGTATTTAAAGCGTCAAATCTACCAAAAGAAAAGATGATTTGTTGAATTCATCCCCATGGGATTAACTCAAACCTAAAAAACACTTTTAACAACTCACAACCTGACTGTTACAACCAATCAGAAATGAAATAAATAAAAATAAGCGTATTTTTACCCAATAAAACTTGATGATTAACAACGAATAACTATCTTTGCATCGCTTTTGAAAGAAAGCACAAGGATGGTCTCATAGCTCAGCTGGATAGAGCATCTCCCTTCTAAGGAGAGGGTCTTAGGTTCGAATCCTAATGGGATCACAAAAGCGATTAGAAATAATCGCTTTTTTTATGCCCTAAAATCTGCCAGGCGCAGAAGCTTTAAAACGTACATTTAACACCTTCGGCAACAATAAAAACACAATCCCTGTGGCAATAGACACAAACATCAACCCCCACCCCACACCAAAATAATTTACACAAACACCCATTACAAAGGCAAAGAAAGCTACAAACACCGTTTCGGTTTGTGATTCGGC
>QKIO01000069.1 GCA_003251015.1 Bacteroidales bacterium | reverse complement strand
AATTAGAAGGTTGTGCTTGGATGTCTTGGCTTTTTGCTAATCATTTTGGGGGTATATTGGCCGATGACATGGGACTGGGTAAAACCATTCAAACCATAACTTTACTATGTAATCAATACGAATCGGAGGATGAGGTCTTAGCTCAACCTGTAGGGCAGTTAAATTTGTTTGACTCACCTATTACTGGTTTTAACACCACCACCAAAGCCGCGTCGTTAATAGTGATGCCAACCTCCTTGGTGCATAATTGGGCGAATGAGTTAAGCCGTTTTGCACCACATCTTAAGGTTTATATTTACAGTCAGGCCAACCGTCTGAAATCAAAAGATATTGGCAAAATACTTCGTCACTACCATGTGATACTAGCCAGTTATGGCATCGTGCGCAACGACATTGATTATTTAAGCACCTATCCGTTCAACACGGTTATTTTAGATGAAAGTCAGAATATTAAAAATCCATCATCCAAAATTTATCAAGCAGTAACAGAGCTGAAGGCAACTAATTACTTAGCCTTAACGGGCACACCCATTGAGAATTCACTCACCGACCTCTGGGCGCAATTTAACTTTGTGAATAGGGATTCATTAAAAAATCTCACCTTTTTTAAAAATCACTACGTGAATCCGATAGAGAAGCTCAATAGTGATGAAAAGGGTGAGAAGCTAAAACAACTGATTGATCCATTTATCTTGCGTCGTACTAAAGATATGGTGGCCAAAGAACTACCGCCTATCAGCGAACAGGTGTTGTACTGCGACATGACCGAGGAGCAAACACGTTTTTACGAAAAAGAAAAATCGAGCATTCGTAATCTTTTGCTGAAAGCCATTGAAGAGACGGGCGTTAATAAAAATGCCATATTGGCCTTACAGGCGCTCACAAAACTTAGGCAGATAGCAAATCATCCCGTTTTTGTGGATGCGAATTACAAAGGCTCATCGGGTAAATACGAGCAGATATTTGAAAATTTAGATAATGTGATTAATGAAGGGCATAAGGTTCTTGTTTTTTCATCTTACAAAAAAGACCTACATCTTATTGCTGACGAATTAGACCAAAAACATGTTAAATATGCTTTATTAACTGGCGACACCACCAACAGAGAGGCTGTGGTTGATGAGTTTACAAAAAACACAAACTGCAAGGTGTTTCTAATCTCTCTAAAGGCGGGTGGCGTAGGCCTAAACCTGATAGAAGCTGAATATGTGTTTATGCTTAACCCATGGTGGAATCCAGCCGCCGAAGAGCAAGCTATAAACAGAGCTCACCGCATTGGACAAACCAAAAATGTATTTGTATACCGTTTTATATCTACCAACAGCATTGAGGAGAAAATAATGAAGCTGCAAGAGAAAAAAAGTAAATTGGCCGACACCTTCATCACCACCGAAAATAGTTTCAAAAACTTAAGTGCTGATGATATTAAAGAATTATTTGCATAGTTTTTGTTAGTGTCGGCACTTACGATTTATCGTTTGTAATCCATTATCAACAAAAAGCATGTAACAATTTACAATAGATCGTTAGATTTTAGATAAAAGACATTAGACTTATTTATAAAACACTTAATGCAAGTGTATTGTAGCCTTAAACGTTGATTCTATATCTACGTAATTATTAGTCAATAACAAGAGCATAACGAACTTTTATATTAAAAAACGAAACGTTTTTTTTACAATTAATAACTTATAAAAATGAAGCATTTAGTATTTATTTCTTTATTCACCTTTGTAGCGGCTTTATCAAGTGTTGCACAAGACAAAGTACCAACGCAAGCGCGCGAAACAGTATCGTTTGATAAAATCAAAACCAGTAAAGGTATTAATGTTACCCTTGTGGAAGGCAAAAAAGAAGCCATTGAAGTGCGCATCACCAGCGGTAATTTTGAAGATGTGATTACAGAGGTTGTAAACAAAGAGTTAATCATTAAAATGAAAACGAAGATTTATAAGAATATGGCCGTTCAGGTTTATGTGACATATAAAACACTTCGGTCTGTGGATGCTGGTTCAGGCTCTACCATCGACTCTGACAATACCATTTTTGGCGATAAATTGTTACTAAGTGTTGGTGCCGATGCTGTAATAGAATTAGATGTGGATGTAAATACGATTGAGGCAAGCGCCACAGCGGGACGTATCTTATTGTCGGGCACTTGTAAAAATCAAAACGTAACTACATCCACTGGAGGTAAGTATTTTGCCTACACCTTAGAAAGTCAAAATGTGGTGGCCAAAACGAGTGTTGGTGGTCAGATTGAAGTAAACGTAAAAGGTAGTCTAACGGCATCAGCCAGTACGGGTGGTAACATCGACTACAAAGGAAACCCAACCAAAATAGACCGTAAAGAATCGATGGGTGGTAAGATTAACCCGATGAAATAGGTTTTTCCCAATAAATGACCTCACGCGTTTCTATCTAATAGAAGCGCGTGACTGTTTTAATGATGATGGTTCTACTTGTTTCACTTAACTCATACTAAAAAATGAATACGTATCCGCACCCCAGTAATGATAATGGGTATCTAGCAGACTATCTGCAAAACGTACTTACCAGTTTACATCGCTTAGCTAATATTGAGCTGGTGGATAGCCGTCTAACCATTGAAGAACAAGCTCGCCTAGTGTTTACTGGTGATTTTTACTTATTGGCTCACGACAGCAGTGAAGACCCTGTTTTTAACTATGGTAATCAGCAAGCCTTGTCTTTGTTTGAGATGAGCTGGGATGAGTTTACCGCTTTGCCTTCGCGCCACTCGGCAGAAGCTGGCCATCGCGCCGATAGAGAACGGTTTTTGCAAGAAGTAGCCACAAAAGGGTATTCGTCGGCCTACACGGGCATTCGCATCTCAAAAAATGGCAAACGGTTTAAAATCAAAGACGTGCTATTGTGGAATGTATATGACCAACAAGGACATAGAATAGGTCAGGCTGCCAAATTTGATGGCTTCGAAAGGTTAGATGATTAATATGTAACACTACTGATATAACCATTTGGTTTTCAGCATTTACATGGATTTGTCTTTATTGTTTTCAATACTTAATTCTAATCTAAATATATACCGTTTATATAAAGGAGGAGCTTAGAGCCACTCATTATTTGTTGTTTATATTCTGTTTATGATCCGTTTATTGAGGTCTTTCGCAATAAATTTATGCTAACATCCTTCCTGTAATTGATACAATAGTGGTAGTGTTTGATGTAATACCATGCACTAATTAATTATGTTTTTTATGACCTTTTTAATGTGCTAATTCGTCTTCAAAATCGACTTGTTTAGTAATTTGTTTTGTTAGTTTCGAGCCTTTATCGAATTTTAATTAAAACAAAACACAAAGAATAAGTACATTAGAACCTTTGGGTTATTAACGTTGTTTGTGTTGATCTGGGGTAATCTCTCAGCTCAAAACAACCGTATTAAATTAAATAATGGCCAGGATGTTTTTCTTTCGGGAATGAACATTGCTTGGATGGATTTTGCCAATGACATGGATAATTTTAGTTATTCGTCTTGGGAATCGCAGCTTAAAGCGGTTAAAGCTGAAGGTGGTAACTGCGTTAGATTGTGGTTACATATCACAGGAGCAAAAAGTCCTTCTTTTAATGGCAATGCTGTTAGTGGCATCTCTACAACGGCGCTTAATAATTTAAAATCAGCTATGGATAAATCTGAAACAGAGGATATGACCGTTATCCTTTGTTTATGGTCGTTTGACATGCTCGAAGCCGCTAAATACGGCACTTCATTAACAAATAGAAACAAGGCTTTTTTGGATGATAATACCAATGTGCAGTCGTATATTGATAAAGCACTGATCCCTATGGTGAATAAAATTAAAGGTCACAAAGCCCTAGTGGCATGGGAAATTTTTAATGAGCCCGAAGGCATGACCAACGAAGTGGATGGCTGGGTGCCTGCCTCAGGAAGTACGCAAGTGACCATGAAGCGCATTCAATATTTTATAAATAAATGTGCAGGGGCTATTCATAGAACTGATGCTACGGCACTGGTTACCAATGGTGCCAAAGAGTTTTACTCTAGTAGCGATACCAATGCGCCTGACTGGTGGTCTGGTTTTGAAGAGAAAAACTACTACAAAAACTCAGAACTATTAGCGGCAGGAGGTGATGCTGATGGATTTCTTGATTTTTACTGCGTTCATTTTTATGGATGGATGGAAGATTTTTATTCTCCCTTTTCGCACCCTGCTTCGTATTGGGGTTTAGATAAGCCAATTGTAATTGCGGAATTTAGAGCAGATGGCGACTTTGAAGGCTGTAAGAATTGTTCGCCCATGACGGTTACCGCCATGTGGGAGTATCTTTATAACAATGGTTATGCGGGAGCTCTCGGTTGGCAAATGTATAACGGCGAAATGGGAGGCCTAAATGCTGCTAAGCCTGGTATCAAAAATTTGAGTACTAAATACCCTAGTTCAATTAACGTCAATTTCTCACAAACAGCCGTTAATGCGCCTGGTGTTTTTGCATTGAGTTCGCCTGTTAATGTGACTGATGTGTCATCAAATGTAACGTTTACATGGGGTACTTCTAGTGAAGCGACAAGTTATACTTTGGTTGTGTCTGTGAATTCAAACCTAAGTAATCCTGTTGTTTCAAAAACGGGACTGACCACCACCAGTTTTCAAGCTTCGCTTATTAGTGGAACCAAATACTATTGGCAAGTAACGGCTTTAAATGACAAAGGAAGCAAGCTTGCATCCAACGGCAGCGCCACGTTTACTACGGCTGTTAAGTTTGCTACGTCAATTGATAATTTTGAAACTTACACACCAAACAGTGCCCTTACTGCTGCCTATGTTAAAAATGCGCAGGGCAACATTATAACGGTTAGTTTAAATACTCAAAACAAGAGCGAAGGGGTGCAAGCCATGAAAATAGATTTCACCATTGGCACACCTAATTATTGTGGCATAGAAAAAATAATAAATCAAGACTGGAGCGGTTATTCAGGTGTTCAATTCTGGTTAAAAGGTGAATATCCAAGCAATAGTATAACCCTTCAGTTTCAAGAAGCTTCAGGTGAATATTGGGAAACAACCCTTAATATCAACTCTGCCAGTGGTTCAACTAAGTATGTTCCGTTTTCTCAATTTGCTAACCCTAGTTGGAATGGAGCTAAAATAGATGGAGTTTTAGCATTAGGAACCATTCAAAAGATAGGATTATATTTTGGTGGTAATGCAGGTTCTGGCTCCATCTATTTGGATGATATTAAATTATCTAATGGAAATCCAACGTCTATCGTTTCGTTGTCCGAAGTGTTAAGAGGTATTTATCCTAATCCTGCAACCACTAGTGTTACCATTGACTTAAATGATATGAATGGACTGGCCCATGTGAGTATTATCAATCAAATGGGGCAACTCGTATCTAAAACAGAAAGCATTAGCGATAGTCCAATCGTTTTAAATGTATCTCATTTTACACAAGGCGTATATTACGTAGTGGTTGTTACAAGTGCTAAAAAATATACTGGAAAATTACTGATTCAGTAACAACAAATAGGTGATGGACAGCGCTGTGTTGAACCATTAAAAAAGCGAGAAGATGGAGGTGCCAATCTTCTCGCTTTTTCTGTTGAATTTATCAGTATGGTTTGAGTAACGACTCGTTAAAAAGAACTTCCAATACTATTATCATCACTCAAACGTAGCACCTGTTCTGTTACCCAAACTCACTTTTGATACATCAAATCGCGGAGCGCGCAGGTTCTCTTCAGACGTAAAATCATCCATCTTAATATCATAGTCTTTGGCACTCAATTTTAAGGCCGAGCTTAAATAGGTTTGCAAATCCTCCTTACGCTCCTTTACTAATTGATTAAACAGACTGTTTAAAGAGGCTTCGCCCACTATATCCATACACTTCTCATTTATAGTGGCATTACTCGAAGCCTTGCTGTTTTGGTTGATGTAAGCGATAAGTGCAGGTTTATTATCAGACAGCAACGACAACTGCACTTTAAATAGTTTTGTGTTGGTTTGTTTAGCACCTGTTCTGTCCACCAAATACCTTATTTTCACTTCCTGTAGTGCCAGAGCTTCTTTTTCTTTGGTCGCATTGGTCACATGAATAAACGTCAGTTTGTAGGTTTCACTTTCATTGAGTTTACTCACCATTCTCGATAGTAATTCCTCTTGTTTGAACGGTATTTTCGACTCGCCATACTTTAGCTCAAGTGTTTCTATGATTTTGGCAAAACTAGTCACCGTTTCGGTCACCGTAGTACCTACTTTTTTAACCGACTGGGTGGCTGCTTTGGTGAGGTAATCCTTAAACGCCCTTTTAATCTCTTCGCTAAGCTTAAATTTGGGGTCTGATGGATTTCCTTTTAGAGGTAAATCAATGGTTACCACATCATTTTTATCTTTTAGTAAGTTAAAGGCTATTTTGATGGGCACATTAGCAGCGGTGGCATCCTTTGTTTTCTCACCAAAAACAGGTTTAGCTATCACCAAATGGTTTTTATTATCCATCCTATTCACATCCATATCTAAACTAAAATCGTAGGTTAACAAACCGTTCACAATAGGACGACCAAAATTATATTCCGAATAGGGCGAGAATGTTGATAACTGTAAGTTTTTAATCTTAGCGTCGATACTCAAGCGTTTGGTTTGTTTTAAGTTAAACGAGGTGTTTCCTTCGATACTTCCTTCGTTATTTAGCGTGGCGGTAAACAACGCAAAACTTGTTCTGTCCTGCGATGAGATTTGATTAATACTCGCATTGATATTATTAATCTTGTATTGAAAGGCTCTATTTAACGTATCGTTTTTAAATGCTATGGAGCCGTTGTTGATGAGTATCGTTTCGATGTGATACGAGAAATTACTCTTTTCTGGCTCAGATTGAGGCTCTACATTGTGTGATGAGGTTGGCGTAAAGAAACCATCCCAGTTAGTTCCTTTTTTGCTTACAATGTAATTAACATGCGGTTGCGAAAGTTCAATAGAACTAAAGAAGATGACATCCTGATTTGGTTTGTAATATGCTAGATTGGCATCTATGGTGTTGATGGATGTTAAGGTGTTCTGATTTTTATCGGTCACCACCAAGTTGTTAATTTGGCTAGTGCCCGAAATGGTTAAATTGGTGTTATTCTCAAACTGACCTTCAATGGTGTAGTTCAGAGCTAGTTTTCCTTGCGCATTGTCAAAATTGGCGTACTTGCTGAGTTGGTTTTTAAATAGTTGTATATCCAGATTATTCACTTGCGCATTTACCGTGTATTGTTTCTTTTGCTGGTCAACGGTGCCAGAGAGTGTCAGTTTTTCGCTAGTCGATTTAAAGGCAATTTGAGTCATCTTTTGTTTACTCTCGTCCCAAACTAATTCAGGCATTTTCATGCTGGCCACAAAGTCGATAAGCAGTTTTTCGTTGGCACTAGCTATGTTGTTAGCCGTTGCATTCGCGTCTTTCATCTCATAGGTAAACGTTTCTTCAAGAGAGTTATCGGTAATGGCAGCTGTTCCGTTTTCAATAATTAATGAGCGAATGATGTAAGTTAGATTAGGGTTAGTTGGTTGGTTTGGTTTGTCAACCAGCAACTTAGACCAGTTGTTGCTTGTTTTATCATAGGCAAAAGCCACATGAGGTTGAGTCAGTTTTACGGTTTTGAAATAGTAGGCCGAACGAGTTGGTTTGAAGTATAATAAGTCGGCATTAATCTCTTTTACGGTGGCTAAGGTTTGATTGTTGATGTCTGTAAAGCCAAAATCTTTAATTTTACCAGTGCCTGAAAGCACCATGTCTTCTATTTCTGATAAGCTACCTTGTAAGGTGTAATCAAACCATAAGGTGCCTTGTAGCTCTCCGATGTTGACGTGGTCTGTAGCGTAATCTTTAATGCTTGATAAATCAAAGTCATCCACTTTTATGTTGATGGAATAACTCTTTTGGGTGTGGTTTACCATCCCATTTAAGTACAATTTACCTTTTTCTCCTAAATTAAAGTCTATGCCCACATCCGACTGTTTATTGTCCCATGCTAACTCGGGTAAACGTAGTTTTAGGTTGTCAAATTTAACGTGTTTATTCGCTTGTTCATCAAAGAAGGCAAGGCTTGAGTTTTTAAAACTTATATTTTGGATGACGTATTGAATCGGTTTAGTGGTTTGAGTGTTTTTGTCTTTTTTACTTTCTAATAAATCATCAAAGTTAAAACCATTGTTGGCCATAATGATATTCATAAACAGTCCATCAAAACTAATTTCCGAAACAGCATACACATCGTCACGTAGACGCCATGGTGAGAAGTCGAGATACAGCTCTTTGATACTTGCAAAAATGGCTTTTTCATTACGTTCGTAAACCTTAATATTCGTCATGCGAACCGAAAAGGTGAGCAGGTTAAAATTTAAATCGTCAAGGTCTACCTTACGGCCAATAAGCTCTTTGGAGTGGTCGGTAATGTATTGTTTGATAAGCGTAGGTAAAGACAAAATCAGCAATGTGAGGGCAAGCGCGATACCTAATATGATTTTACTGGTCGTTTTCATGGATGCCATTTTTGTTTAATACAAGGTCACAAACTTATACAATTAATTGGCTAATAGTTGGTGGGTTTAAGTATTTGTTGCGAGTGTTTTGAAGTTCAAACCATGCGCTTGTGTGTTGAGGTTTGCACCTAATAGGTTAGTTATAAATCTTCGATAATATTTTTGATGAATTTAAATTCTCGGGGAGTAATCACTCTTCCGTTGATGTGATAGAAATTACAGTTGTTCACCACAACCAACCCAATGTCATCGGCTTCAAAGGGCTCAAAGACTTCTTTTTCATGTATTAAGGTGTGGTTGTAGGCCAATTCGTGTGCTTCAATACGAATGGTTAGTATCCCACCTTTTTTTGTATTTTCAAGGGTTTTATATTCTGTTTTTGTCATATTGTTTACACCTTTTTTTGATGATAAAATAAGTGTATCTAATCATCCAAACATTATCATTAAAGTTTGGATGTCATCCTAAATAGGAGGTAATAGCACTTTAGACAACAAAATTAGTTTTATTATTTAGCACCTCTACCTTATTGTTGAAACTTTCATCTGTTCATCAATAAATCTATGGTAGTAATTACAACTTGACTTGACCATTTATGCATGTGGATGCATCGTTATAGTTGGGGGAGGGATGATGTGGTTTGCCAATTGATAATATGTTATTCATCAAAAATTAACGGAGTTTAACTGTTTTAGTGTAACTTTTTAGCTTATAATCGTAAACTCACTCAAATGTACATAGAGTTGTGTGAGACTCGTTACATTTAATTTATTTATTCTTAAAACCATAAAGTCATGAGACGGATCATTACATATATAATCGCAATGTTGGTGTTGACCACCATGAGTATAAGTGCTAAAAACGCTTGGGAGTATAGAAGTGTCAGTGCAGGAGGAGCCTACGAAACCGCAGCTACTTGGGACGATAAGGTACCTAGTGGTGCATCACTCGACAAGGCCTGGTATTTATATGGAGCCGTAAGTCGTACGGGTGATATCTCTTCAACTCAGTCGGGTGTTATCTACGGCACGTTTACTGTTTCGGGTAATTTCTCTTGTTCCAATGGGGGTGCTTTTTCAATAGAAAGTGGAGCCACCCTAGAGGTGTTTGGAAATTTAAATTCTAGTCAAACAGTTACTGTTAATCCTGGAGGTACCTTAATAGTACATGGTAACTTCACCAATTCGGGGGGTGGAAGTACCACTTTAGCGGGTAATGTGGTGGTGTTGGGAAATGTCGATTTTAAAAACACGTCTGTGTCAAACACTGGTAATTTAGTGGTTGGTGGTACTTTATTTACCGT
>QKIO01000383.1 GCA_003251015.1 Bacteroidales bacterium | reverse complement strand
ACCGATACCGATTCGCACAAGACCTTACCCCAAATTATGCACTCTAAGGCTCGTTTAGATACTGTTGAATTGGTGCCCTTCAAATACTTAATCAACCATGGTTTAAAGGCTATTATGTCGGCTCATCTTGAGATACCAGCTTTGGAACCTCGTAAAGGCTATCCTTCTGGTGTGTCGTACGATATAGTAACCAAGTTATTGAAAGAAGAATTGGGTTTTAAAGGTTTGGTAGTGACCGATGCGGTGAATATGCAAGGCGCTAAGGTTTTTGGAGAGCCTGGTAATATTGATTTGGCAGCTCTGCAAGCAGGAAACGACATTGTGGAGTTTACCGAGAATTTACCTTTGGCCATTCAAAAGGTGGAGCAGGCCATCCTGAACAAACAGATGACTCAACGTGATTTAGAGATTAAGTGTAAACGTGTTTTGGCTGTTAAATACGCATCAGGCCTAAATAACTATAAAGACCAAGTAACAAAGGGATTGTATGCCGAATTAAATACTGGACGTTATCATCAGTTTAACCGCGATTTATACGCTGCGGCCTTAACGGTGGTAGGTAACAAAAAGGAGTTTCTTCCATTAAAAAACCTAGACACTCAAAAAACGGTAGCTGTTACTTTTGGTAAGGTGAGCGAATGGCGCAAGTTGATTGTGAGGTATCAATTAATGGATGTGATTGATGGCAGTACTGCTGCTGGTATGGCTGCAGCCAAACGTTTAGCCTCGACTAATCAGCGCGTCATATTGGTTTTAGAAGATGCCAAAGCTTTAAAGGCTAATGTGGAGCAAGTGAACTTGTTTAATACCTTAGTGAAAAATCCAAATACTTGTTTGGTGTATACAGGCAATCCATATTATTTATCTAGGGTGGGTGATTTAAGCCGTTTAGAAGCTGTTGTACTGACCTATCAAACCAATGAGATTACGCGCGACCTAGCCACACAACTGGTTTTTGGAGCCGTAGGCGCTACGGGACGTATGCCTGTGTCGGTTAATGCCTTGTTGAAATATGGTATGGGCGTTGATGTATTGCCCATTCGTCGTTTGAAATATGGCTTGCCCGAATCGGTGGGTTTAGATGGCGCCATGATTCAACAAAAAGTGGATTCTATCGTGAGTCAGGCCATTGAAAAAGAGGCTTTCCCTGGTTGTGAGGTGTTAGTAGCTATTAAGGGAACTGTGATTTTTAATAAGAGTTATGGATATCATACTTACGATAACACGCAAGCAGTGGCTGTGGAGGATTTATACGATATAGCTTCTGTTACTAAAATAGCGGGTGCTCTTCCCTTGTTGATGAAAGCCTATGAAGAGGGTAGGGTAGATCTTGATAAACCCATGGCTACCTATTGGGGCGATTGGCAACAGTCGCTCTTTCATAAAAGCAATAAACAAACCATTACCCTGCGGGAGGTATTGGCACATCAGGCTGGTTTACAGCCTTTTTTTAGCACTTATCCCAAAAGTTTTAAAGAGGGGACTTATTCGCCAGTTTGGTATCGTTTTCAGTTGGAGGATGGTTATACAAGTCGCTTGGGCGACCATTTGTATTTATCTTCTGATTTTTCGAAGGTGATATACAAAGAAATACGTTTATCAAAACTCTTAGATGAAAAGAAGTATAAGTATAGTGATTTGGGGTTTCAGGTTTTTCCAAAGATGTTGGAAGGACTTTATCAAACCGATTACCAACGTTTATTGACTCAACAGTTTTATGCCCCGTTAGGGGCATCTTCGTTAATGTATAATCCATTGGATAGGTATGCCTCACAACAGATAGTACCCACCGAATACGATTCGTTATTTAGGCACGAACTGGTGCATGGTGTGGTGCACGACGAAACAGCAGCTTGTTTGGGGGGTGTGTCAGGTCATGCTGGTTTATTCTCTAACGCTAATGATTTGGCCAAATTGATGCAGATGTATTTGCAAAAGGGTGAATATGGCGGTCAACGGTATTTGGCCGAGGCCACATTGGATGAATTTACCAAAACACAATATCCTCAAAATAATAACCGTCGTGCTTTAGGATTTGATAAACCCTTGTTGGGCAACGATACCATACCCTTCGATAAGAGTTACCCTACGCCCGAGGTTAGTGCCAGTAGTTATGGTCATCAAGGATTTACGGGTACTTTTGTGTGGATAGACCCAGATTATGAGATGGTATATGTTTTTTTATCTAACCGTGTTTTTCCATCCCGCTCGCATCAAAACCTATATAAGTTAAATGTGCGCCCTACCATACACCAAGTATTTTATAAGGAGCTGATAAAGGAAGGGGCGATAACAGCTAGGCCACAGAATTAGTTCCCCGCTTTTGGGGTGTATGTAGTGTACTAATTAGGAGGCGGTGTTAGGGTTGAAAATCATTACTTCCTAAAAAAAACATTCTAAACACCTTAGATAATTCAAAGTTGATTTGCCCCCTTAAAAACTTAATAAAAATACCCCTTATGTCAATGAATAAGGGGGTCTTATCGCTGTAGGTGTTATTTTCATTATCGCTGTAGGTGTTATTTTCACCCCTTACTTTGTCAATAAAACTAGCCCCTGTCATTGGTGAGTAAGTATTATTTTTACGCAGAAATAATCAAAACTGTTAATATGAGAAAAGCATTAGTGTCTGTAGGTATAGCCATCTTATTACTTGCTGGGTGTTCGCAAAGTAAGAAAGTGGAACAAAAGAAATTTGAGGACAACTGGGAGTCGTTAAAAGCCTACGAAATTCCTTCGTGGTTTCAGGATGCCAAATTTGGTATTTTTATTCACTGGGGGGTTTATTCTGTTCCTGCCTTTGATAACGAATGGTACCCAAGACATATGTATCAAGATTCGATGTTGTGGCATCAAACAGACTCAAGCAAGTCGAGAAAAGGAACCAGTCGTGTGTACACTCACCATGTAGAGACTTATGGTCATCCCTCTCAATTTGGATACAAAGATTTTATACCCCAATTTAAAGCCGAGAAATTTGATGCGGTTGCTTGGTTAGATTTATTTAAAAAGGCGGGTGCCAAATATGTGGTGCCAGTGGCTGAACATCACGACGGGTTTGCGATGTATAACTCTAATTATACCCGTTGGAACTCTGTTGCTATGGGGCCTAAACGAGATGTTGTTAAAGAAATTAAACAAGCCTGTGAAGGTGCTGGTTTGAAGTTTGGTGTTTCTTCGCATTTTGCATTTAACTGGGACTATTATAACCATGAAGATCGTTTTGATACAGGTAATCCTGAACTAGCCGACTTGTATGGGCCTGCGCATGGTAGATATGCCAAGGTAAGTGAAGAGTTTATGGAGTTGTGGTGGAATAGAACCACAGATATTATTGATCAGTATAAACCAGATATTCTTTGGTTTGATTTTTATTGGGATCGTGCGGAGTTTGCCCCTTATCATAAAAAATTAGCAGCTTATTATTATAATATGGGTATCACAAGCCAAAAGGAAGTGGTGTTGCAAAGTAAAAATATGGGTTACGAATCCTTCCCAGAAGGAACTAACGTATTAGATATTGAACGAGGTAAACTATCGGATATTCGTAAAGATACTTGGCAAACAGATACGTCTATTGGCAAAAATTCGTGGTGTTATATCAATGAGTGGGATAGTAAAACATCTAATTCTTTAATTGATGATTTAGTTGATATTGTGAGTAAGAATGGCACCATGTTGTTAAATGTGGGACCAAAGGCTGATGGGACTATTCCTCAAGATCAACAAGAGGTGTTGTTAGGCATGGGTGCTTGGTTATCTCAAAATGGCGAAGCTATTTATAGCACTCGTCCTTGGAAGATTTTTGGTGAAGGCCCAACAAAGGACACGGAAGGTCATCATTCTGAAGGAAAAAATGCATCGTCGACTTCGGAGGATATTCGTTTTACAACAAAGGATGATGTATTGTATGCAACAGCCTTGGATTATCCAGCTGATGGCATCTTTTTAGTAAAGTCGTTGGCTTTAAACAATCAATACGAGGCACGTGCTGTTGCCGATGTGAAGTATGTGAGTGGCTCTAATAAAATTGAGTGGAAACAAACGGCTGAAGGTCTTGAGGTAAA
>QKIO01000266.1 GCA_003251015.1 Bacteroidales bacterium | reverse complement strand
TAAAACAGCAGTAAATCATTCGTGTTAATTCGAGAAATTAGTGGACAAAAAAAAGGAGCACCCAATGGATACTCCTTCTTCAACCTAACCTTAACCCTAACTTATGAAGAAAACTTCAAGTGCTATTACTGAACAAAGGTGAAAGGGTTACGGGTTTAATGTTTGTTAACCAGAAGTAGCCAAGCGCGAAATTACAGATTCTCGCAAAGGCGCTAGGACGCAAAGAGGAGGTAAGAGTTTATGAGTTATTTGTAAGTTGCTTAATTGTAGAGTTGATGTTAGTAGATTAAGTACATCCATTTCTGCATAAATCTCAAAAAGCCCCAAGGTGGGCGATATCCCAAAGCCAAGCCTGGTAAGGGCTAGGATATTAATCAGGTCTTTTAATTAAGCGCCAAAGGTACGTAGTAGTCTTAATTACACGACTACGCACCTATATTTGGCGCTAACCATATCATGCCACGATATTCATAGCCCTTCATCTATGCTAAATGACACCGCATCTTTGATGCTAACGTAAGCTTAGTATTGAGAAAAGTATTTAACTACTTACCTCTATAAATAGTAATGATTCATTGTGAATGATTATTGAAATCTCGTACCGTGAGAAAGTATCATTACTAATTCAACATTAATCATTGCTTTTTAGTTTTTCTAAACATCTTACGGTATTCTTTATCCATTTTCTCTGTTGCGTATTGAATAATCAAACGTCCACAATCATCTTTGTATTTCAATAGGAATTCCTCTACTTCATTAGGGTGATTTTTCCAGATGGTTCTCAGTAAAGTGCCAATGCCTTTTTGAACATATTCAGAGCCATCCGGCATAATGGGTTCAATGGTTGAAAATACTTCAGAAGGTGTGATGGTTTTGCGTAATTCATTGAGGGTGACTGGTACGCAACGGCGTTGCCATTCATATTCTGCATTATTCCATGCTTTTAGTTCTTCTAATGTGATGATGTTTTGGGTTATAAAGTGGGGGAGAACAAGCATACAAAGTACATCCACACTGGCCCAGTTATTGAAACCCAAAGTAAACCATGTACCAATGTGGTGAAAGGTTTCTTTCGTAAATTGATCTTTGAAAGTAGCGGTAAGTTGGATAGCTAATGATGTTTTTTCCAGATTGCCTGACTTTACTAATTCGTCTGATAATGCCATAAAGCCGTCAAAGTTGAGTTCTTCTTTCCATTCTTTTAGCCAGACTTCTTTTTGGTTTTTAAAAACGTTGGTGTCAATACCATAACAATTTAAATCGTGCTTAAAGTAGCGCGCGTATTTGTCTTTTATTTTTTGATCGGAGTTGGCTTCGAAAAAGGTTTGGATGGTGTTTAATCTTTCTTGCATAAGAATTGAGTTTTGCGAATGCTAAAAATAATATTTTCCTAAAAAACGAAAGAGTGAAATGTTGATCTCTCGGAAAGCCGCAAAGGGTTGTTGTGTTGATTCTTGTTGTGAATACCAATTTCTAGCAAAGCCGCTAGGTCGCTAAGGTTTCTCTTATCGAACATTAGATTCAAACCACAACAACGAATGGTCGCATTGGACTCAGAAAAGGGTATATCTTATCGAACATTAGATTCAAACCACAACCAAGTGATGGAATCAGTTTCGATATAATCGGGTATATCTTATCGAACATTAGATTCAAACCACAACTTGCAGAATGATTATGCTGAAATCATGCAGTTATATCTTATCGAACATTAGATTCAAACCACAACGGACACACTAAACGCCTGTATAAATTCCTGGTATATCTTATCGAACATTAGATTCAAACCACAACAGCCAACGGTCAAATACATTTTCACATACTGGTATATCTTATCGAACATTAGATTCAAACCACAACAATTGAAAGGACAGGTAATTAGAGAGATAGGTATATCTTATCGAACATTAGATTCAAACCACAACAGTACAACCTTAATTCGGCTTATAGACATAGGTATATCTTATCGAACATTAGATTCAAACCACAACATCGATTGCTGTTATTGTTTCTTCAATACGGTATATCTTATCGAACATTAGATTCAAACCACAACAATAACGTAGCGGCATATGTGGCGAAGTACGGTATATCTTATCGAACATTAGATTCAAACCACAACCGCGGGCGCTGTACCTCTTGTATATCGGGCTTTACAGCTTGCCTTGATCGTATAAAAATGACACGGAAGTGTGTTTGAACTGTTCTTTTGGTTCGTTTTTTTTCAGGAAGACAAAGAGCGTGTGTGAAAATAATCATAATAGTGCATAGTGCAAATAGTGCATAGTGCAAAAATATGCTTAGTGCCGGAGTATACTGATGTGTTAATTTGTTAATGTACCGATTTGCTAATAGAAAGTAGGTTAATCAACGATATTTACAAGGCTGCTTGTTAAGAAGCAAGCCAAGCATCATGCACAAAATAACACGAGCTGTAAATCTGCACTATGCACCAAGAATAACTATGCATTATCAAATTAAAACAACTCTAACTGTTGCGGAGCTTTCTCGTTCTTTGTTCGAGAGCCTCCCCATAGGTTTACCATGTTGCCGTACTGCTTGTCGGTAACGCGCATAATGGTTACTTGTCCCTTGTCGGGGACTAATGCCCGTATGCGTTTTTCGTGTACGTCGGCACTTTCGCTGCTGGGGCAGTGGCGGGTATATACGCTCCATTGCATCATGCAAAAGCCTTCTTTGAGAAGGTCTTTGCGAAAGGCTGATGCCAATTTTCGTTCTTTCTTGGTGGTGACCGGTAGGTCGAAAAATACAAATAACCACATAATATGATAGGCGTTAAGTCGAATGTGTTCCATATATTCGATTTTTAGACAATAGATGTTAGAATCATTACGGACTGTTCGGACTCCGAGCTTTCGGACTTAATTGTAGTTTGGATAAACAATCTTCTTCTCTTCTCCGGCAAAACAGCGTGCTAAAGAGGCCGTGGTGTGGGAGAGGGCTATCATTAAAGGCCGTTGTACTTCCCCAATGGTTACATCGCAACTGAGTACTTGCAATAAGTGGGCTTTGGTGTTTTTATCCAGTATCATTTCGTCACAGCCACTTTGCCATAGTTCGTAAACGGCATCGTCTACATAGGGGCGATAGGGTTCCATAATGTCATCGGCCAGGCAATAGGCATTGTAACGGTTTTTGTGGTGGATGCCCAAGGTGGGTAAAAGTCCAGAACCAACCAAGGCTCTGGTTACGGCTGATCGAAGGATGATGTATCCGTAATTGAGGAGTGGATTGGGACCATTGCCGTATCGATCGCGGGTGAAATCAGTACCAAACAAACGAGACCAGTAAATGCGTGCCGCAGCACCTTCGCGGTTCGAACTGTCGTCGCTTTTAACCTCTTTGGCAAAGGCGGCTAAGCTGCCACTTTCGATGGATTTTGATTTTAACAGGCTCACCTGGTTATGAATCTTACATTTAATGGTTTGTTGCCATAACTGTTTTTTTAAGGATTGGGTGCTGTCTACTTGTTGGCGAAAGAGTTCGCCTTGCAGGTGGTGGCCATCCAGATTTAGCAACATGGCCGATGGCAGGTGTTGTTGATTACACATCACTACGGCTACATTGTTTTCGTTAAGCTGTTGCATGGCCGGTAGGGTGATGGTGGTTTGTGGGTGTTCGAGTATCACAAAGCCAATGTCTTCGATGGGTACGGTTTTTTCTTCGTTGGATTGAGGCAGGTTAATAACTAGCTGGTTTTGGCGTGCACTTAAATAAGTGGGATTGGTGAAAAAGAGGGTTCTTTTAAGCATGCTATTGGGTTTTTGGTTAATAAAAGTTCGGAGCTCTCAGGTCGAAGTCCGAAAAAGTTTTTTGCTGTTTGCAAAAGTTGTACCATAATGCGGATGGGTTTAGTTGTTTAACTGCTTATATTTCTAATTGCTTATTTGCCTAACTGCTAAATTGGCGAGTTGTATGAATGGGTTTGAACAATTGGGCATTTGGGCAAAAAGCAAATTAAGAAGCCAATTGGTATTACGTTTTGCAATTTAGCAATTGGTCAGTTTATCAATTAAGCAACCATCAACCCTCTGCCAGAACGTCATCATGCACAAAGCAAGACGAAAATCAGCACCAGGCACAAAACAAAAAAACTGCCACCCTAATTACTTAGAACGGCAGTCCAAACTAAATTAAACATGAATAGCAAAATACTAGCTGGCAACTACAATGCCTAATTTTTCTAATAACTGGGGTTTGTCTACTAGGGCTAGCTTAGCAATCGACTCGTAATCGCTTACCCACTCAGCCAGCTCGTCGATGGCTGCATCGCGGTCTTTGGTAGCTTGTTGAGCATCGCCCTTTTCGCGTAAAATTACATCGGCATATTGCTCCACTTCTTTAATAGACTGTAAGCCTTGGTTGATGGTTTCTGCATTGATGTTAAAAAGAGCCAAAGCATCTATCCAACTTTGATTGGACAATAGGTTGTTGTAAAAAGACCTGGTGTGATTTAACCATCCGCTTAAGGTGCGTGGCGTTTTTTTATTTAATAATAAGGCGATGGTAGCCGTTTTGTCATTCTTTAAAGCAACATTACAGATGGCCTTTATTTGTTGATAATGTTTGTCTGCTGTTTCTTGTTTTTGATTCCTTGTATCGTAAGCTCCGGCGACTTCTCCATGTTCTTTTTCAAATTTAATACATAAGGATTCACCGGCATTCAGGAGTTGCTTGCCTTGCTCCATTCGTTCGGATGTGTAGCCAAAGAGGCTTACGTAGTTTAAAATTGTAGCGTCGTTAATGGTGTTGTTAATGCGAGCAGAGCAAGCCCTTAGTAACTCAGGAATGGTCATTTTAGATTGATTCATTTTTTTCAAATTTTATGGGTGATTAAATAAAAATTCAATAGGTAAATCGCGAAATGCTCATGTAAGCCGGCAAAGATCATCTGTAAGGGGCGGAAGTGCTTATGCACAATGGCGAAGTGCAATTGTCATCAAGCGAAATCTATTGGCAAGCCATACAGGTGCTTTTCGCTGAAGATCATCCGCTGTTTTGCCGATGGTTGTTGCTGTTCGCATGGTAGCCGTAGCAGTTTAGCTCCTTACATGAACCGATTGCTACCGTGTTGCAGTTGTTTGGCCGTTGGGAGCAGATGCGTAGGTTGAAGTCTTGTATCGCTGATGTGAACCGCTGGCTGTTGAGTGCTTTGTTACGGTGGTGGTTTTCATTTTTTTAGGGTTTTGTAGGTTGTTCTCATCAAGTAAAACGCCCCAACCTACTGATTAGTATGTTGGGGTGAGTTTTTTTTGATTATTAATTGAGGCGGGTGATTTGGCCGAGTGTATCCAGTTCGAAATCTACACCTTCTACTAGCGCCTTAAAGTTACCAGCTTTAAACTTGATGTATGGAAACTCGTCTTTTCGTCCGATAACATCACCACCTTTAGGAGTAGAAAGTTTACTGGTTTTTAATAGGCTATCAATTTCATCGAGAGTAGCCAAGGTTTCGCCATCGTTATTCAATACTAAGTATTTTCCGTTGGATTCTTTTGCTATAGTGTTAATTTCTTTATCAGAGATTTTAATCCCTAAAGACTTTAATAACGATGAGGTTTTTTTAGTGTCAATTTTACATTCGTTACGATAGCCGGTATCTATTACTTCATTCATAAATTTTATTACATCAGTAGTAGGGCGAGCTTCCTGATGATAATACAGTTTTATTCCATCCTTATCTAAACCACGAATCACGTACAGTCTTTGTCCCAATTCGTGGTTGTTCATTTCCCATAATTCATCAGGGCTTTCTGTGTATAATAAAGCCGATTGCCCTTGCTTTAAAACGTATTTGATAGTTACATCATCATCAAGCCCACTATTAATAAGGTCATTTATCGTATGCTTATTTTGTGGCAGAAGTGTGTCCTTGGTCGATTTCTTAAAGAAGTCACCACCTTCTAGATTATTAATGAGTTTATAGTCTCGTTTTACCATCCCTTTAGCATCGGTACCATCGTAAATAGCCATTAGGTAGTTGCCATCATTTACCACGTAGTAATTTTCTTTATGAGGTTTAGGGTTTCGGCTGTTAACGTCTCGCTGTTTTTTATTTAAAATAATTGGACTACTGACTGATGGCTGATATACCCTTACTTTCTTAATTGGAATAGGTGCACCATTTTTATTTGGCAAACAGTAGATGTTAGTAATGTCGTTTTTTAGACCTTCGATAGAAGCTTTAATTGCCGGTTCTTCGTGCTCTTCTGCCTTTGTTAGTTGAGCCTTAAGCTTAGCAATGCTTTTTTCGAGGAGTTTTTGCTCTTTTCTGCCATTGCTTACGATCTCTCGGATTCGATCGTCCACAATGTTTTTAAGCTGTGTGTCGTTAAGAGGGTCTAGCCATTCTCTTTTTACATATTTGGTGACTGTCTCTGTTTTTCCGTTGCTGTTTTTATTTTTTTGTATGATGGCACCATAAAAAGTGTCCTTGTGTAAACTTCCTCGTACCGTATCACCTTTTAAGAAAATTTCTTTCCCGGTCTGATCGTATTGCTTTTTCCCGCCTTTTCGTAAAATGCGTTTGCTTTGCTTAGGCAGATTATCCGGTGTATGATGCGATACTAAAATTTCGTTTTCAATATTTTTGATGTCTTCCGTAAATGTTTTCCAAGGCTTCGGGAAGAAAGGTTTCTTCTCGTTGTTCTTTACAAAACTGTCTTCCATGTCGTGGTAATGTTTTGCCAATAACTCGTAATTCTGCTTGCTCATACAGGCAATGGTTATGGCATCAATGCAATGATGTACGTGGTTTACTCGGGCTTTCTTCGAGTAATTATCTTGTAAGCCCCAGCATTTTCTAAAGTCAGCTACCGTATTTCCTTTTACGGTATATACTTTGTTAAATAAACTTTGCAGATATAAACGGGCATACTTGGTAATGATTCCGGTATCTACCAATTGGCTGTTTTTAAAACCGCTTGGTACATCCAGGCGAGCAAAGCTGGTGTATTTATTTCGCAGGTAATTACGTTCGAGGGTAAGTTTGTGCCTTTCTTGTATGGCCTTATCTTTTTGATTTTTGTCGAAAGCAGTTTTGGCTTTTTTAGCTTGTATGCTAATTAGTTTGTCTACCTTCTCGTATTCCTCTTTCCAATGCGTAATTCGTTCTAGTATTTCAGAATGGTTAGCTAATTCACTTGGTATTTTATTGCGTTTAATTTTGCGATTAAACACACCTTCACAAAGCGTTTTGTTCTCTTGCGAGTCGTTAAACGATAAACTGCGAGGGATGGTATGTTCGATATCGTATTTAGGGTCGGCACCTATAAAATCGCTTAGAGCAATAGGATCGCCGGTATATAGGCACACTCTTTTTTGCTCTTCCCATAGTTGATACTTAAGAATGTCGTCTTCGCTTGGGTCTGCTTTTATATTTTGTTCTTCAAAATGTTCGGTAATAGCTTTGCGGTAAGATTCTCGTTGGTTCTCTCGTGCTTTCTGGTAGTTTTTAAGCCCGGCTCTTTCGTTGGCATTCATTAAATCGCGAGCCATTTCAATGTGGATCTTCGTGTCTTTGTCTATCAGCTCATTTTTTATCAGCTCGTTAGTTACTTTACGCAATTGATGCATGGCTCGCATAGCCATCGGGTTACGTACCGATGTTACCATTGGGCTGCCCAAATAATACTTACCATCCTTGCCTTTATAAGGTGCTTTGTAAATATCTAAGGCAGATGGGTGATAAAGTTTTTCTAACGAAGCTGCTTCAATATTAAAATTATCGCTGATGAAACCTTTTATCCGTTCATCTATGGTTTGAACCTTTATAAATTCGCCGATGCCGTTGTTTTTAGGCATGTACTCTTCAAGCAGCGCAAAGGCATCTTTGTGAAGCTGGTTTTGTTTTTCAGGAGTGTATGAAGCAAATCTTTTAGGGCCGATAATGGCTTTTAGTTGCCTTAGGATATCTTCTTTGTATAGTTGAGCTGCTTCATTACTCCATGTCGATTTTTCGTTCTTAGCTGTTTTGATGATGCCATTCACAACATCAATTATTAATTTCTCTTCGTTCTGAGTTTCTATGATGCGCAGAATTTCTTCTTGAATGATGCGCTGGTTTTCCTCTTCATTCCAAATCTCCTTTGGTATTGCATTCTCCATATTAGCCAAAAAGACAGCATGCGAATAAATTAAGCCTGCTTTTAAATAGCGGTTAATTTTATTAATGGCTTTAAGGCTTAAAGACGCATAGTCGTTTTTAAGTTTGGTGTTCACAAACGATTTTATTTGGTCATCATCAAAGCCTAAACGCTTTTGGGCAAATTCAGCTAGTTTTTCGTTCGAATCAAAAGTGTTTAGCACATGCCAAACATCATCCATTGTAATGGTCGATTCTTTATTGTCTTTTTCTCTTGTGTAGGAGATGGCTAAATTCAAATAATCATCACCAAACAAACTTTTAAATCGGGCAGTTACCGGGCAACCACTAACAGTTGTGTTCATGCTGTAGTTAAACAAGGTATCTTCCGGATTAACATCTTTGCTTTTGTAAAACTTACACTGCTTTTCGTTGGCTAATTTTTTTGCAAGGTCTATAAAGTCGAAATGATCTTTACTTACTCTAAAGAATTGCGGAATTATTTTTTGCTTTTCATCCTCATTTAAGAAACGCAGCTTCTCATCATCAGGAGTTTTAATTTTTATGTTGTTGATAAAAGAAAGCATTCTGAATTCTTCAAACTCAGGTCGGGAAGTGGCACACCGCTGTTTATTGGTTTCGAATACGCACTTACCAATTAAACCTTTTTGCGATTTAAGCGGACGTTGGTAAAAGATCGCTTTGTACAAAAGTGTTTTAACTTCCACTGGAATATTTTGTGCTTCACAGATAAAATTGAACTCGCTTAAATAATGCTCTTCCCGATGGGTGTATTGACTTCTAATTTTCTCCCCTTGCAGGTATTTCTGGTAGAAGTATTGTCCCAATGTTTTACAATCTGCTGCTTTAATCAATTTGTTTAGGTAAGAAATGGCAGAGGTAACTTTACTGTTTTCATTTTCTGGAGTACTGTCCAAGCGATTACTTAAAAAGCCGCGTCGTTGTGCTAAGTGATAGATCGCACGGCCAAAACGATGACGATCCTGTTCAGTAGTAAAATCAAACTTTTCTGTAGCTGCAAGATATCTATAATAATAAGGATTTTTTGTTAGTGCTTTACGTTCAGTAATGTCACCCTCGTTATCGGTAAGATACCATTCTTTAAAAGCGTTGTTTTGCGGGTAAATCTTTTTATAACGCCATAGCTTAAGTTCTTCTTCACTTAGGGGTGGGCAATAGCCTTGTTCAGATAAGACTTTAAGTACTTCTATTTTGCGTAGTTTTCTGCGGTACTTTATTCTTCTGGCACTGCGGTAACCTGTGCGTTCGGCCGCTTTAGAGCTTTCTATTCCTTTTTCTATTTTAACACCTTCCTGAAAAATGCGTACGCCTTTGGCCAGCAGTTTATAAATACCATCTTCAATTTCCACTATTGCCCAACCAATACTGTTGGTACCTAAATCTAGTCCTAATATTTTGCCCATGTTGTAATCGAGTTAAGAATTATAAAGGTTGAATTATAAAATTGTGGACTAAATGTAATAATAATTCAAAAGTTAATTTGTCATAATAACATTTTTTATTATGTTTGATGTCATTAGATTCTTATCACAATAAGGCTTTATGCCGAAGGTATCTAAACCTATACTCCTGCCTCGGTGGGAGTTTCTTTTTTATAGGCAGTATAAAGTACAATTAACAAGAGGTATTGAAAGAGCATGGTTAAGTGGGTGCCTAATGTCCTAATTGGTGAGTTGGTGTATTAGGGAGTTAGAGAGTAGTTCCACAAATTAGGAATCTATCCAGTTTAGCAACTAGTCTAAAACAGCAGTAAATCATTCGTGTTAATTCGAGAAATTAGTGGACAAAAAAAAGGAGCACCCAATGGATACTCCTTCTTCAACCTAACCTTAACCCTAACTTATG
>QKIO01000278.1 GCA_003251015.1 Bacteroidales bacterium | reverse complement strand
TACTTCCGGTGCTGTTATCGGAAGGTATGAAAGGGACGAGATTACACCATCGGTTGAGATTGCTAAAAAAATGGCTGATGCCTTGGAAGTTTCTTTGGATTACTTGGTAGGGGAAGGCATTAATGCCCACTTTGATAAAAAAACTGTACAAAGGCTTCAAGATATTGAAAGCCTTGCTCCTCAAATTAAGGATAAATTATTTTTCCTTATTGATACGGTAATTCGTGACAATAAAGCTAAACAGGCTTACGCCGGATAAAATTTTAAACTATGAAGCAATTAACATTAAATATTAGCGACAATAAATTCCGTACCTTTTTGGAGTTTATTAAAACTTTGGATTACGTGGAAGTGCCGGAAGTGGATAAAAAGGCATTGAGCGAACTGCAGGGCAGCCTTAATCAGGTAAAATTGATGCAGGAAGGTAAAATTGAAAAACAATCGGCTGAAGATTTCTTAAATGAGCTATAGCGTATTTCCAACCCCCGATTTTAAAAAGTTTTTCAAGAAGCTTTCTAAAAAATACCCTTCTTTAAAAGCTGACTTACAAGGTCTTGTTCAAATACTGAAAGAGCAACCAGATTCTGGTATTAATGGCCACGGCATTCATAAAATACGCATGGCCGTTACCTCTAAAGGAAAAGGTAAATCTGGTGGCGCAAGAGTTATCACTTACCTTGTAACCGAAGATAACGAGGTTTACCTCGTATACATCTACGATAAGAGCCAACTCGAAAATATTACCAAAGAACAGATTATTGAACTGCTCAAAAAAGCAGGGCTTATTAAGTAAAAAGCCCCGGTCAAACCGAGGCTCTTAATATATTATAACTGTTTGATAATTGATTTAACCTTACAATGTAAGTCTCTTAGTTTAAGACCTTCTCCTTGTGCATATCGCATTAAGCTATCACAAACTTGGATAACCTCATTTAATAAGGAGTTTGTAACTGGAGTCCATGCCTCGCCACACTTAACTATACCTTCCGAATTATAAAACAAATTGTAAGTATCTCCACCTTCCCCATAACCATAAGCATTTTTTGTTAATGCTGTATCAATAAGCAATTTAAAAAGAGTGTCTATTTCAGCAACTAATTCTTCGTCAATTCTTCTTTTCTTAATGTATACAGAATCTGTATTTTTTGCATTCCAAAGATTAGCTTTTAAAGTAAGTGTGGTTATTTCAAAAACAGAACTATCTATTTTGCATATTTGAAAAGCGTACTCTGCCTCAATTGATGGCTTGGCAACAAACCTAACAATATAATCAGGGGCAAACTTTTCCGAAAATAAGCTTTCCATCCTTTCATTATATTCTTCTATTTCAGGTATCTTATCTTCAAAGCAGACACAAGGGTTTAAAAAAACACCCTGCCCTTTAGTAGAAAAGGTTACCATAAACAAGAATAGAAAAAATATTATTCGATGTACTCTTATTATTTCCAATATCCACTTCCTCCATAGTTATAGACTGCTCCATTCCATCCAAAAACAACGCCAGGTATCCCAAACAAATATGAAAATTTCAAATCTGAAGCTCCCGGAGGAGTGCTTCTTGGATGGGTATGCGCTTTATAGTAAACTCTTGAACGTTGAAAAACATTTGGACTTAAATACATACTACCCCCAATATTCTCAACATAAGTATACCTAAAGGTTGATTTTATGGAATTAGATTTATAGCCAGCATTCACATTATAGTCGGTCATACTCATAGTAACAGGGTCGTAACTATAACCATATGCTTCGCCTTGGATAGGAGCAAAATAATACCCTTTAGAGGTGCTCCAATAACTCGTTTCTACATTAAACATTTTACTTGATGATAATAATATCTCTTTCGCTTCCTCTTCTGTTCCTTGATAATACGGACCATCCCATTTGGGTTTATCTGGCATTTCTACTGGCGGTGGTGATTTTGGTGGTTCATAAGCTGCTATATTACCAGCAATAGCTCCTATCACAGAACCTACGGTTGCTCCAACTTTTGCACCATGAATTCCACTTTGATGTGAATACCCCCAATCTCCGTTACTATGAAGCATTCCTCCAGAAAACCCAGCACCGTACCCTGCTAATCCACCAGCTACACCACCAGTTAATGTATAAGCAGCCACTGTTCCACTTGCACCGAAATGAGCAAAAAATCCTGTGTTAGCAAGTGCCGGAGCGGCATAATAGAAGCCAACACCTGCTGCGCCTCCTATCACAGCTCCGAGACCAATTCCTGCCCAAGTATCGCCATCCCAAGCCCATTTGCCAGGGTTGTATTCCCAACCTTCAGCAGCTGCTCCTCCAATATATGCACCTACAGCAGCTCCAATCGCTAGAGCAACCCAGAAAAACTCCCCACTCGGATCCGTATACAACATCGGGTTATTCATACAATAGGTATACCTATTGTAATTAAGGGCATTACCAGGGGCTTGTAGCTGTGGGTCGGGACTTAAGAAACGAGCCAATTGTGGGTCGTACACACGGCCATTCATGTTAATGAGACCAAAGGAGCTTAAATGCTCGTGCATGGTGTACCCACGGTCGGTTAAAAGGCTTGTACGTGCATCTTTCTCTGCCCAATTGTTGGGATTACGGCGTTCGCCCCATGGGTTAAATGCATATCTCTCTACCGGGGTGCCATTAACATCGGTTAAGGCCATTAACGATCCTTGGTAATCGGTATAAGCAAAATACAAAACTGGTGCTTTGCCATCTTCCATTACGTATAAAGCCGCTAACCCATTCCCTCCACTGATGTAGTGCGTTTTTTTGATTTTTCCGACTACGTGATCCTCTTCATAATCGCCTAGGTAATAACGCGTCCACTGCGCTTCGCCCGACTTAAACACGCCTTTACGACGTTGCTCATCAACCCCATAACTAAGTGTTAAACTGTGGTTGTTTTGCGTAATGGTTTCAACCTTTTTAAAAGAAGTGTAGGTAATGGATTGCTTCGACAAGTCCATGTTACTGTCCATTCCATAAGCGGCCGTTAATGCGTGAGGCATTTTACCATCCACCCCATAAACCATGTGCATGGCAGCATCCGATTTCTTAATTACATTACCTGTTTTGTCGTAAGCCATGTTGTAACTAGCCCAATCGCGCCCTCCTTTTTTCACAGTCCAGCTCTGCAACTGCTGATCGGTTGTGTAGGTAAAGTGTTCCTCAAATCCGGCTATATTATCAGCTCGTTTATTAAGATTACCTGCGCCATCGAAAAAATAAGCATGGTCAATAACACCAGCTGCGGCTATTGCATTTAAACGATCTTGTGCATCATAACCAAAATTGGTTACTTTATTACCTTGCTGGGTTTGAGTCAACTGCCCCAAGGCATTAGCTGCACTAGCCTTCCATATAAGCGTATTGTCCTTGTCAACCACCGACGATAGATAACCATGCTTATTATACACATTGGTGGTATAATAACCCGTAGGGTAGGTGCGCTTTAATTCTTTACCAAACACATCGTAGTCGGTGTAAAACACAAAGTCCTTACCATCTACTTTTTCGGTGGTTTTGGTAACTTGCCCCCACTCATTACGGTCAAAAGTGATGATGTGTTTACTATCGCTCTTTGTTACCGATTTTAGAAAATGACTTGTACCATCAAACACATTGGTGGTAACAACACCTCCACAGGTTGTGGTTAGCAAATTACCCGTTTTATCATCATAAGCATAAATCGTTTCAACCACTTCGTTGCTGCCATCTTCCTGACGGCGCTCATACTTTTGGGTTAGTACCTGCCCAAAACCATTATAGGTATTTTCTACAATACCGGCATCTGGATCTTCTAGTTTAATACGATTACCACCGCTGTCGAAGGTAGTCAAGATTGGCATACCGCCATCTGGTTTTGACTCTCGCACCTTACCCGATGCCCAATAGGTATAGTTAACCGTGGCACCATTAACAGTACTAGAAATCAACTGTCCTGCTGCATTCGTCTTTTTTACCGTTGTACCTTGAGGACTCACAATAGTTGTGGTTAAAGGATCATAACGGTAAGACGTAGAACCCAAAGGCGTCAATTCTGTTTGAATACGCCCATATTTATCATATGTATAAACCACCTGATCCTTGGGACTATCTCCATCAAAATAGGGTTTAGTTACACTCGCAACCTGACCTAGTTCGTTGTATTTGGTATCAATATTTATAAGCTTATCACTATTTAAACCATACGATTGAGTACGAATGCTTCGCCCAAAGGCATCAAACCACTCCCACTGCGGGGTCTCCCCCGACATTTCGGAATAACTGTAATACATAGCCCCTGTAGCTCCACCATCTGCCCATTGCACGGCATTAACAGCAATACGTCCATCGGCATAGCTTGTTTTAATCAAACGCCCCAAACCATCGTACTGGTAACTGGTTTTATGACCAAGATAATCGGTTTCGCTTAACAAAAGACCTTTAGACTCATCATAATCATAAACAGTTTTATCACCAGCCACCGTTTTTTCCTTTACAAAACGACCAGAGGCGGTATATACAAAAGAACTAACTTTCGAAATTCCTTTAGCGGTTTGAGTAATAGATAAAGGCCTGCCATAGCTAGTATAGGTATAACTTGTAAGTAACTCACTATCACTACCAACGTTATCTGTTTTTGCTAACAACAAACCAGTATTATCATAAGACATCTTGGTTTTATAAACCCATTCATCCGAACCATTTTTAAGAGTCACATTAGAACTAACAACTTTATTTGGGGAGCTACTCCCAAAGGTACCGTAGGTTAAACTCTGCGTTTCGCTATCACCACTACTCAGCCTTTTTGTTATTGTTTTGGGATTACCAAAACCATCATAATCAGAAAACGAGGTTGTAACAGTGGTACCATTTAACTTGTCTTCTACTAAAGTAGAATTGAGCTGAGTGGCATAAGACTTACCCACCTTTGCACTTAATGTTATGTTTTGAGAATTCACACTCACCAACTGGCCAGCTACCCTAGTCTCCGTTTTAAGAGGTAAAAAAGTAAAAAATGTTTTATCTAAAACCATTTGGGAGCGAACTTCCGTTTTTGTGGTTTCGTTATAAGTAGTAAATGAATCAAAGCCTAAAAATCCTTTTCCTTTTAGATGGGCCGCTGAATTACCATATTGATAAGTTGTAACTGAAAGTGGATTAGTTACTTTTTGAACAACAGAAGTACCATTATTAGCTTGCCCCCAATACAAGGTACCATATTCGGTATCAACGGTATTTACATTTTTAGCCTCTTTTACATCTTTATAACCATAGGTTAGCTCTGTTTTAGCACCCATCGAATTTGTGACACGAACAACTTTATTAATTGAACTTTGCTTGTTAAATTTTACAAATTCAACGTTTGCGGAAGTAAAATCAGTAAGGAAATTGGTGGCTGCCCCATCTAAACTTGCCTCTTGTTTGGGGAAAAAACTTATATTAAGTTCTGTTTTTTTGAAAACTCTACCAGATGAACTCATTAGATAAGTTTTCTGTGGATAATTACCTTCCAACTGATATAAAATATCAGTTACCCCATCTTTATTTACGTCAGTAAGGGTCAGGCAATCACCCTTAATCTCAGGGAGCAAAACCTCCTGACCAACATAGCCCCAATCTCTGCGTGTATATATTTTCCAATGATTAAATTTGTTATAATCGGGATAAGTGGTAGATTTTTGTTTTCCCACTAAAAAATCACTATACCCATCACCATTAAAATCACCAATTTTAACAAAAGCATTTTGATCAAGAAAATGAAAATGCCATTTCTGAATATATTTACCATCCTTCAATACAAAAACATAAGCAATGTTAGTACCTGCATTATTTTTTTTCCGAAGCAGCAAATCAGGAATGTTATCATCGTCGTATTGAATGAAATCAAATGAATCATAGGACCCACTAGCAATGATGTTACTTAGTGCATCGGGGGCAAATCCAATCCCCCTAATATTGGACAATCCTAAATGCCGATAATATCCATTATGAGTGATAGACAATATATCTGTACGTCCATCTCCATTCAAATCAGAGGTTACATAAAATGTGCAATTAGCCGCAAAATCATCTGAAATGTCATTCTCTATCGTGTATTTGTAAAAGAAATCCTTCTCAGGCATTTCAAGAAACTCATTGCTCCCACTCTCTAATTCATAACACTCAAAATTTCTGACAATAGAATTATAAAAGGCTGATTTAGGTTCTGCATTAAAAAATTTATCATCAACTTTTAGCCCTGGATTATATCCGTCTATGTCTGTTACATATGTAATGGTAGTTATTCCACCATTAATTGTTATTTTGGGATAAAGGAGTTCACCGTCAGTATTAAACCTAATATTACTAGGTATATAAAGTTCAATCTTACCATCACTATCTGCATCTTGAACTAAGAAATTGCTATTCAAAGCCAACTCTCCCTGTTTTGCGATAATAAAACGTTCATTACCTGTATTCAAGTATACTACATATGAGTTTTTTATATCCCTTTGACTATTATCGTCTTTAGTTATGATGTGTTCTCTTTGAATAAAATCAGTTAACCCATCCCCATTAAAGTCTGCTGTTACAAGTTCCGTTTTATACTCCCCACTTGGTGTTTTTAAGTCGTTTTGTTTGTGAAAACGAGATTCTGGCAATGCATTATACCAATAATTCTTTGAACACGTATAATCATCTTCCCACTCAAACTGGATAGCGTTAAGCTTTACGCCACCAACTTCTTGACTTACAGACATAAGGTTAGAGCCATTATTGCCATATGCTAATTTGTATGCACTTAATAAGTTATTATTTTCAAAAACATTTACTTTCACTAAGCCTACTCCCAAGTCACTTGAAGTATATCCTATGATATATTTCGAAAAAATACCTTTAAACAACTTATTTACAGGAAACTTTTTTTCATACTCAAAAACAATCTTTCCATAACATGTAGTATTAGTTTTGCTATTACCGCCATAAAGAATTTCCTTAATATATGGTTGACTATAAGGCTCTTCTGATTCATAATTGTAAATAATATAATTGCCATTTTTATCCTCTGTTCTTGAAATATACCATACAAGTTGACTTTCTTCATTTGTGAAGGACAAAAACAACCAGCGCGATAAATCTCTCCCATAAGTATTTACAATGCCATCTTTTGTCTCAATTGTAAAAATAGCTGATTCTCCAGCTTGCATTGAGCTCCTAGTGATTTTACTATAACTATCATTTTCTGTTCTATAACTAAACTCACTCTGTTTTATTAATCGTTGTCCATCTAGTACTAACGGACTATTTTCGCTCTCATCATAACCACCATTCGCATTATCGTAATACAAATTCTTTTTAACACGCGAAATAGATGACAAGCCGCCAATCTCCCAACCCCAACCTACAAACCCATTACCTCCTTGACTATTATAGTTTAGGGATATTTGTGGTTGCATTCCATTAATACCGGCTGGGCATTCAATGGGTATGGAATAAACGGCAGCACCAGTAGGTGTCACGTTTAATTGACCGGGGATACTACCCACCACGCCGCCGCCATCGGCAGCATTGTTTGATACAGCACCACTGCTGGTTTTATAAGTGGCGTTGGCTGGTGGGAATACTAACATCTTATTAATTTTAGCTACAAACGAATTACCCTCAGTAGCCTTATAAGAATAACCATTCTTTAATTTAATCGTTTCACGAGCTTGGTACTCTAACTTAATACTAGGTATACTCGTTGAAAACTCAAATGTCTCAGCCTGAAACTGACTCTTCATCGTGTGTATACCAACCAGCATAAACACAATTAATAACTGTATATATTTCATTTTAAATGGGGTCAGGATTATTCTTTAATTATTTTATAAGTTAAATTTTCGTTGCCAGACTGTAAGGTAAGGATGTAAATACCAGAATGATACCGCTCCATCTCTAATACATAACCTTCTTTGTTTAACACATCACCCTTTGAAAGCATAACACCTGCTGAGCTATACAAGGTGTAATTATACTTGGCATCTTGATCGCCTCCTTTAATAGTTACTCTCAAATTTGACTTCGTTGGATTAGGAAAAACAGAGACCTCTCGCTGACCCCAATCATTTATTGATGGTAATTCTTGTTCAGCGTCATCTACTTGACCCAACTGATCTAACCTAGCTCGTTTTAATACTAAAGGAATGTATTCTCGCCTAATTCGGTTGCCAGTATTGTCATATGTGTACCGCAACTGCTGAGACATTTGATTGGCAATAAAAACATCGTCTATACATAAGTACTGATTAAACTTAGCGCCCATATAAACACTACCCACACGTGTTTCGTACTGAAATAAAATTTTAAATACTGATGTTGGATTTAACTGATATTCAACACATTTCTTCTTAATATTAATGGAAGTTGTTTGCCAAGAATCGTTTCTGCCAAACGAAAACACTTTCACATAACTTAAACCATTATTGTCTGAAAAATAGACTCCATCACTTAGAGACGTTAAATAATTATAATTTGAAGCATCGGTAGCCACTGTTTTCCATCTAAATACTAAGCCATATTCCTGTTCAGTACTCAAATCTACATTTAACACCGCGCCATTTACGCAAGTTCTAAAATCGGAAGAACTCTGCTCTCCACCACCTGCCAATTGCAGATGCCGATCGCTACCTTCACTACCAATAAAGGTTGCGGTTGGCACATTAGTCCCTTCATTTATAATAATCCATTGTCTACTAGACGCTAACACTTCGGCACCACCAAAACCTTCAAAATAAGGTGGTTTTACAAAAGATTGCGCCAACAAACCACAACCCCAAAACAGGGTCATGGTAAGCAAAATATATGATATCTTCATTACAGTTATATTTGGGGGGGGGTTAGTTCTCTAAACCAGATTATTTAATGTTTATTAAAGCTTCCAATTTAGCTAAACGCTCTTCTAGCGTTTGCATTTTCGCCACTTGCTGATTAGCTTCAGCTTCTTGCTGAATAGTATACAGCGTTAACTCTTCCACTTTCTGTAATAAAAGTTTATTCATCTGAGCCATATTAACCCCTTTTTCTTCCATGATTTTGGCACTAGGTACTTCAGGTAAATGCTTGTTTTCTTTAATAAAAGCACTTACTTCACTCAAATCACGCAGTTTGTAGTTTTCATCAAACACAAAGTCAGCGGTATTTCCATTAGCGGTATACGTTATATTGTTAGCTGCCAATGTCCCGTTGATATTAATGTTATCAACAGAAGCAAGGGTAACGTTAATTTCTTTCGCTTTTATAGTACCATCCACAACCAATCCTGATGCATTTATGATTGCCACATTTTTACTGCCTTGAATAAACATAGCAATATTCCCTGATTGCTGACCTTTAAATATACTCTCTCCGTAAGCGCAAATATTTCCATTTACATCTAGAGTTGCTGTTGGGGTGGTAGTCCCAATTCCCACATTACCATTGCTCAATATTCGCATATTTTCTTTTGCGCCTGAATACAAACCTAAGGCGGTTTGGTTTGAATGCAAATCAGTTGATATCGCAGAGATACCAGCCCATTTTGCAATATCTTCAGAATAGCCAGTCAACAACTTAACCCCTACAAAATCTTCAGGTTGACAAGCAACTCCTTTGACAGCCTGCATCCAACCATTAGTATTTCCAGAAATGTGTAACTTATATAATGGGTCAGTCGTACCTATTCCCACATTGCCATTTGCATCAATTCTAATTCTTTCAATACCATAGGTTGAGAAACCAAGAAAACCTCCAGAAGTACTCCCACCTCGGTAAAATGATATAAAACCGTTGTTTTCATCACTACCATATTTTAGCCCAACCCTAAACGTCTCAACATTTACAGGTTGAGTTGTAATTGTTTTTGTATACAAGTGAAATAACTCTTCGCTAGCTTGAGCCAAAATAGAACCATATGTATAATCCAAATTACTTACATGTAGTTTTGCTAATGGTTTATCAGTACCTATACCAACATTACCACCATTGGTGTTAATATAAGTATTACCTTTACTATAATAATTAAGATAAGTCCCGTACCCATTTTTTGAATCCAAATGAAGATTTCCATTAGTTGATACAACGGATGCCTCTGGATAAGTTCTTCCATTACCTCCAACTTGCAAATATCCACCCCATTCAGTATTTGGCCCATAGTAATGGTGTCCATTACCTGAAATGGGTATTTGCTGAGCATTAATTGTCAATATTGAACTTAGTAAAATTGCACTAAATAATAAAAGTGTTTTCATTTTCGGATTAATTAAGTTTAATAATTTGTATTATTTATAATTCTATTATTTACATATACATAATATATCTTCACAGTATACCCATTTCAAAAAATGACACTGTCATGTAGCTCATCATAATAATATTAGTACACTAGAGTTGGTTATATAAAATCGTCAATAAAAGTATATATTTTATTTTATTTTATCATTACATCGTATTTGTGTTATGATATTTTAATAATATTAAGTACCTCACCGTTGCGTCTAAAAATTTGAAGGCTTTTATCAAGTAAGGAATTTTGCATTTTAAAATAGGATGCCCTATAGTTTTCTATTTCTGAAACATTTTGATTTTCGTTAAAATAGATGCCAAAT
>QKIO01000217.1 GCA_003251015.1 Bacteroidales bacterium | reverse complement strand
TGGTTTGGTTGGAAGGAATTAGCTGAGGACGTACAACAATTACAAGACTCACACCCAACGAGTTTTGTGTTCGCCTATGACGATTACAAAACCTCGGCACTACTAAACTTCTACTTAGACCAAACGGTATATGCTGGAAATATACTAGGTGAGAACGCCTTGCAGTTTAACATGATTCAAAACGACCTATCATTGTTAAAAGGGAAAGATGCACTATTTATTGATTCGGATAAACGCATTAAAAACCTAGATAAAAATGATGAAACGCCACTTCTATTAAACACATACTTTGAAGAAGTTCGTCAATTAAAGCCCATTATCATTTATCACTTTGGCAAGCCAGTGCGTAAATTCTGGGTGTATGAGTGTATTGATTACAAGGGTGTAACGAAATAGCGTTTACTAAAAGTATATTTTTTTTTTGTGGAAATAGAGCCTTAAACACCTATTGCAAATGGGTTAAACAATCTTTTTAGAATCCTTACTGTAGTTAATATACAAATAATAAAGGGGCAAACGCCCCTTTATTAATATGATGATTCATTTGTTTTGATTATTTCTTTTTATTTTTCTCCACCGAGAAACCAAACTTACCAATGTGTTTGCCCAGTTCGTAATATTGACCATGCGAATAACAGATTGGCTTGGCGTCTTGCAGTTTAAAGGTTCCATTTTTATCGATGTATTTATCGTCGGCCAACACATTAACCACTTCGGCAATAAACATATCGTGGGTTCCAAGGGGTTTGATATCCACCACGCGGCACTCGATACTAATGGGAGCTTCCATAATAATTGGCGCCTTCACCACCGATGCTTTACCAATGGTAAGTCCCATTTCTTTAAACTTATCGTATTTTCTACCCGAACGCACACCACACCAGTCGGTGGTGTAGGCCAGCTCTTTGGTGGTAAGATTAATCACAAATTCACCTGTATCCTTTAATATTTGATACGAATGACGTCCTGGTCTCACCGAGATGTAACACATCGGCGGGTCAGAACAAATGGTACCCGTCCAAGCAATGGTAATAACATTATAGTTTTCTGCACAATTACCCACAGTAACCATCACTGCTGGTAAGGGATAAATCATATTACCAGGTTTCCAATCTACTTTTGCCATTTTACGAAATTTAAACGTACATCAGTATAATATACCACTAAAATACGTACAATTGCTTCTCATCGGTAATTTTCTCACAATAATGGCATTTAAGAGCCACGTTTTCTTTATCGATAAGGTTAAAACGCGTGACCACCGACTCGTTATTGGTAATACACTTAGGATTAAAACACTTTACAATACCCATAACCACATCAGGAATATCAACCCTTTTTTTCTCCACCACATTATAGTCCCTAATAATATTAAGTACCGCATTGGGTGCTACCAACGAAATTTTATTTATCTCATCATCTTGAAAAAACAAATCGGTTATTTTAATGATGGCTTTGGTACCGTACTTATGACTCTCTAAGTTATTACCAAAGGTAACTGGGTTTGATATTTTATCTAAGCCAAGGATTGAAATCACTTTAAACAAGTTATGTGCAGCAATGTGGTCGATGACCGTACCGTCTTTTATAGCGTTAACTTTTAATTCTTTATTCATCAGAATGTATTTACTTTTTAACCCCTAAAATAGTTGCAATAATAGCCATACGTGCAAAAACGCCATTAGCCGCTTGTTGAAAATAATACGCCTTAGGATTATCATCCACATCGGTATGTATCTCATTAACACGAGGTAGAGGATGTAAAATACGAAGATTATTCTTAGTATTGGCTAACATATCGTTACGCAAGACATGTACATTTTTTACTTTTTCATATTCCAGATGGTCTGAAAAACGTTCGCGTTGCACCCGTGTCATGTAAAGAATGTCGGCCGCCTCCACAATATCAGTAAACTCCAGATGCTCATAGTATTTGATACCTTTAGAATCAAGAAACAACTTGTATTCGTTAGGCATCTTCAGTGATTCTGGCGATATAAAATTAAATGTTGGGTTAAAGTGAGACATGGCTATTAACAACGAATGCACCGTTCTACCATATTTTAAATCACCCACCATAAATATGTTTAGATTATCTAAGGTGCCTTGCGTCTTATAAATAGAATATAAGTCTAACAAGGTTTGAGTAGGATGCTGATTTGCACCATCTCCCGCATTGATTAAGGGCACTTTAGACTCTTCCGAGGCATAACGTGCAGCACCTTCCAAGGGATGCCTCATCACGATTAAATCGCTATAATTACTAACCATCCGAATGGTGTCTTTAAGCGTTTCGCCTTTTGAGGCCGATGAAGAAGACGAGTCTGAGAAACCAATTATTCGTCCACCCAGTCGTTGAATAGCCGTTTCGAAACTAAGGCGAGTACGTGTGGATGGTTCAAAGAATAAACTAGCTATCACTTTTCCATCCAATAACTTCTGATTGGGATTGGCTTCAAAATCGGCTGCCACATCAAGAATCTTAAGAATTTCTTCCTTACTAAAATCAGAGATGGAAACTAAACTTCTATTTATCATTGGATTTTAAGGTATTATAATATATTAATATGGCAGTTCCCAACTAAAGTAAAAACGCAAAAAAGACCTGATATCACTAACAGGTCTTTAAAATATTTTGAACTAAAACAAGAATTTGAAATCATAGGATTGAAATGAGTAGAAATAACAAATCTCAATACATCATGTATATCACAGTTATGCAAGCAACTGGCATTTCGGTTATATGTGCAAGGTTGTAAACTCATACCGAAAACCAAAGGTAATCAAATATCTTATTTTTTGATTAAGGATTTAAAATGAAATTTAAACTTCTCCATCTTAGGTGTGATAACCGCCCGACAATACGGTTGGTTTGGATTATTGGCATAATAGTCTTGATGGTACTTTTCGGCTGGATAAAACTTCGTAAAAGCACTTACTTCGGTCACAATAGCGTTGGTAAACGCCTTACTAGAGGTAAGCTGTTTAATAACCAACAAGGCCTCTTGTTTCTGTTTCTCATTATGAAAGAAGATAACCGACCGATATTGAGTCCCTGTATCCCCACCTTGTCGATTAAGAGTAGTAGGGTCGTGAGTGGCAAAAAACACTTCTAAAAGGCTAATAAAATCAACCTTAGTGGCATCATATTCTATTTGAATCACTTCGGCATGCCCCGTGGAACCAGAACAAACCTCATTATAAGTTGGGTTTAACGTGTGTCCACCACTATACCCCGACACCACTGAAAACACCCCATCTAACTGACTGAAATAGGCCTCTGTACACCAAAAGCATCCACCACCAAAGGTTGCTATTTCTTTATTTTGACTCGTTGTTGTTACACTCATACTCAGTAAAACTAAAATTATAAGACTAAACTTTTTCATGATATAAAGGATTAAAATATAATCGTTAGACGACCATCAAGACCTACCCTTACAAACCCTAACCTAAAATAAAAACAGCAGCAAGCCACATTTGTTTATGTAGGTTCGATGTGTTTTTGTAATTTTGAAGCAAATACAAATGAATGAGTGGATATCCTCCGTTAGCAGAACGCATGCGTCCTTTAAATTTAGACCAGTACATTGGGCAGAAACACCTAGTGGGCGAAGGGGCGGTATTGCGTAACATGCTTGAAAAAAAACTGTTATCATCCATTATCTTATGGGGCCCGCCAGGGGTTGGTAAAACCACCTTGGCTCGCATCATATCAACTCATTTAGAACGGCCATTTTACGTGCTCTCTGCCATTAATTCGGGGGTTAAAGACGTGCGTGAAGCCATTGAAAAAGCAAGAAAGGCGCGTTTTTTTAATTCAGCCTCTCCCATTTTATTTATTGATGAGATTCATCGTTTCAGTAAATCACAGCAAGATAGTCTATTAGGAGCTGTGGAAGAAGGTGTGGTTACCTTGATAGGCGCCACCACCGAAAATCCATCTTTTGAAGTGATATCCCCCCTTCTTTCGCGATGTCAAGTTTACGTATTAAAACCTTTGGAGAAAGAAGACCTCATTGAACTCATCAATAAAGTATTAACCAACGACATTGTCCTCAAAAAAAAGACGGTTAAAATTGAAGAAAACGATGCTTTGCTGCATTATTCAGGGGGTGATGCTCGAAAAATGCTGAATATATTAGAGTTGGTGAGTAACTCAGAGTTAGAATCTGATACGATTATCATTAATGATGAGATGGTTACTAAACACCTGCAACAAAACCCAGCTCAATACGATAAGAATGGAGAGATGCATTACGACATTATCTCTGCGCTTATCAAGTCTATTCGAGGTAGCGACCCCGATGGGGCGGTGTATTGGTTGGCGCGTATGGTTGAAGGTGGTGAAGACCCTAAATTTATTGCACGTCGACTTATTATTTCGGCCTCTGAAGACATCGGATTAGCCAATCCAAATGCCTTATTACTGGCTACTTCTAGTTTTGAAGCCATAAAAATGGTAGGATGGCCAGAGTCACGCATTATTCTTTCGCAAGTAGCTATTTACTTAGCTACCAGTGCCAAAAGTAATTCGGCTTATAAAGCTATTAATGACGCACAAGCCTTGGTAACGCGTACCGGAAACCTTCCCGTGCCCCTTCATTTGCGTAATGCACCCACTAAACTGATGAAAGACCTTAATTATGGCAAAAACTACAAATATTCACACGATTATCCAGATAATTTTGTGATTCAAGATTTTTTGCCGGATGAAATAAAAGCATTTCGCTTGTACACCCCACAAAATAATGCCACCGAACAAAAAGTAAACGAACGATTAAATTACCTTTGGAAAGACAGAAATAAAAAATAAACCATGGATATAAAAAGCATTTCTAAAATCAAACACACCGATAGTGGTAACTTTTTTTTATTAGCAGGACCTTGCGCCATTGAAGGCGAAGAGATGGCGTTACGCATAGCCGAAAAAATAGTTAACATCACCGATAAGTTACAGATACCATATATTTTTAAAGGCTCGTACCGCAAGGCCAACCGTTCACGCATTGATTCGTTTAGTGGTATTGGTGATGAAAAAGCCTTAAAGATACTTCGAAAAGTAAGTGAAACATTTAACATTCCAACGGTTACTGATATACACGCAGCCAATGAAGCAGCCATGGCTGCCGAATATGTAGATGTGTTACAAATTCCCGCTTTCTTGTGTCGTCAGACTGATTTATTGATTGCAGCGGCCGAAACAGGCAAGGTGGTGAACATTAAAAAAGGACAATTCTTGAGTGCTGAGGCTATGATTTTTGCCGTTAATAAAGTAAAAGATTGTGGCAATAATCAGGTGATACTTACCGATAGAGGTAATATGTTTGGCTATCAAGATATGATTATTGACTACCGTGGTATTCCAACCATGCAAAAATTTGAAGTACCTGTGGTATTAGATATCACTCACTCTCTTCAACAACCTAACCAGTCGAGTGGAGTAACAGGTGGTAAACCAGAATTGATTGAAACAGTAGCAAGAGCGGGTATTGCTGTTGGTGTTGATGGTTTGTTTATTGAAACCCATTTTGACCCCGCCAACGCCAAATCAGACGGAGCTAATATGTTACATTTAGATAATTTAGAAGCATTAATGACTAAGCTAGTAGCTATTAGACAAACAATAATTAAGTTTTAAGACTTAAAGTCTAAACTTTGAAGGTTAATACAAAAGATCGATTTTGTCCCCAAATAAACTTTTGGGGACATTTTTTTTCTTGTTTGATACGTATATTTTTTTTGAGCTTTTCGCAGAACACAATTCTATTGATTATTTAACAAACCTAATCTGCAAGTTTATGCTAAAGAACTGCATGCCATCTCTTTCATAAACATAACCAAAATCGTGCCTTGTACTACTTGCCGTTTCAAGTTTTGTGTTATTCAATAGATAATCTTCAAATTCATTTCGGTTATAGATGTGATAACAAAGAACTTCGCCATCCTCTTTAACGACTAAATACCCACCTGTAGCATCTAATTCTCCCGTCCATACTTTTGATGGCATCATACCTAATGCAATGTCTGATAAAAACCGCTTAATCTTGTAGGTATAAAAAGGATGATTATTTTCAAGGTTGAATTCTAATGGATTAGATGCAGAAATATCATTAACTAAATCTGCAACTTTAGATAAATTTGATGAATAGAATTTAAGTAATATTTCTGCTATTATTTTTGGTAAGGAACTATCAATCAAAGTTAGATTGTTCCCAAATACAGAACTCTCTGTTTTAATAAACTTTAGAACACCCGAATACTCTTTTATCTTCTCAATTCTATCTTTTATTTTACTTCGACTATCAATTGCATTTATTTCTTGAATAGCTATTTCTGAGAGTTTTATCCCCTGTACAACACAAACAAAATTAGTTGTTTTACCAGCATTTAGTAGGGTAGATGCACCTCCTAGTTGAGATTTAATACTAAAACCAAGTTCTGGAGTAGTTCCTGTTCTATGGTCGTGTATTACAATCCTAATATCACTTTTAACAGATGACTTAGCCTTAATAGACTGGCATTTGAAAGAATTAATAAAACACTCTATTTCAGGAATTGAAAACGTAGAGCTAGATGCTGATTTAATTTTAGAAAGCAGAAGAATCGCTTGCTCTTTAAAAACAGAAATTGGTAATCTAAACTCCTCTTCATTTCCTTTAATTACAACAATATCATTGTCATATCCAAACTCATAAGTACCATTAGATTCATCTCGAAGTATTTTGATTACTGGAAAGATAAGATTTTCAATTCTGTTTAAATCGCTGTCTCCAGCATAAAGTTGCTTATCAGCAATAATTCTTAAAAGCGAATAAATCTCGCTCCACTCTCCTTTATTTCCAGTTAACGCCATGCTTTTCTAGAGTATTAATAATTTGTTGAGCTGTGGCTTGAATTGCAGGAACTGCTACCGAATTCCCAAATTGCTTATAAGCCTGTACGTCAGAAACTACAATTTTAAAATCATCAGGATAGCCTTGTAATCTAGCCCATTCGCGAGGTGTCATCTTCCTAATTCCCTCACGATTTACCTCTCCTTTAATTTTAGTTACAGGAGTGTAGTTTGAAAGTCTATCATCAACAATCAAGTTTCTTTCTCTTCCCATTCCTCCACAAACAATAGCTGTTGCAATTCCATCTATGTCTTTTATCTCAAAACCAAAACCATTGCCTTTACTAGCATGCCTAGCTTTATGACGCCTTAGTGTTTCCATATAGGTTTCAGATAAATAATACTTTACTGAAACCTCATTTTCTTCAAGTATATCTTTGATTTTTACATCTGAATTTGTTGGTGTAGGGTATTCAAAATCAGTAATTTGTAAGTCATTCCGAAAACCAACAATAAAGATTCTTTCTCTGTTTTGAGGCACACCAAAATTCTTGGCATTTAATATTTGTGGTTCAGGAACAAAATAGCCTAAATCATTTCTTAAAACATTAAGTATAGTACTTAGTGTTTTACCTTTGTCATGATTTGTTAGTCCTTTCACATTTTCAAGAAAAAATGCTTTGGGTTTATGCTTCTTTATAATCTGTGCAACATCAAAAAACAAAGTACCTCTTGTATCCTCAAAACCGCCTCTACGGCCAGCTATTGAAAAGGCTTGACAAGGGAAACCAGCACATAATACATCAAAGCCACCTGGTATAAATTCTTTAGTTTCTGGTTTTGTAATGTCTCCAAAGGGAGTTTCTCCAAAATTTGCGGCATAAGTTAACTTCGCATACTCATCCCATTCACTTGTAAAAATACACTTACCCTTAATGTTTTGCAGCGCCATTCTAAAACCGCCAATTCCTGCAAATAAATCTATAAACTTAAATTTTGCGTTCTTAGGCTCAGGAAATGGAGCATTTTTTCTAAAATCAAATAATAAATACTGCATTGCATCTTCTGCAACCTTATCTGTTATAACTTCATTCGGATATTTATTACTAAGAATTGTTTTAACATAACCGTACGCTCCATCTCTAAATGAAGAAGAAATATCATTGGTATGATTGTGAAGATAATGAGTAAATGCAGCCTTATAATCACGATCCTGCTCTATAATTCGCACGTTATATTTCTTCCCTTCAAAATCTTCAACAGAAATAGTTTCTTTTAATTGCATTTACTAATCTTTGTTTTTTAACTGTGCAATTTACCAAATATTTTCATTTAATGCCCCTTATAAACAATGTGATTCTAAAACCCTATTTTATCAACGCCAAATCAGACGGAGCTAATATGTTACATTTAGATAATTTAGAAGCATTAATGACTAAGCTAGTAGCTATTAGACAAACAATAATTAAGTTTTAAGACTTAGATGATATAAATAATAAAGGCGGAATTTTCATTCCGCCTTTATTATAAATTACTTTTTAGTATAATATTTTTTTGCTTCTGGCATATACGCTTGAAGCGCATTGATACGTGTTTGGTCAGCAGGGTGAGTACTCATAAACTCAGGCGGTTTTTGTCCACCCGACTTAGCCATACGCTGCCAGAAAGACACTGCAGCCTCTGGATTATAACCAGCCATAGCCATAAAAACTAAACCCATTTTATCAGCTTCTGTTTCGTGTGAACGCGAATACGGTAACATAATACCATACTGAGCACCTAAACCAAAGGCAGCCATATACATAGCCTGTGTTTCTTGTGGTTTTTGACTTAAAGCCAAAGAAAGCGCTGTGGCTCCAACCTCTAAACCGAGTTGTTGACTCATGCGTTCGCTTCCATGTTTGGCAATGGCATGAGCTATTTCATGACCCATTACAACAGCAATACCTTCTTCATTCAAGGTATATGGTAGAATACCTGTATAAAACACAACCTTACCACCAGGCATACACCAAGCGTTTGGAGTGTTATCTTCCACCAAGTTAAACTCCCAAGCAAACCCTTTTATTTGCGATGACAAACCTTTCTGAGCCATAAAAGTCTCTACAGCCACTGAAATTTTTCGCCCTACTCGTTTAACCATATCTACATTGGCTTTGTCGGTAGAAACTTTGTTTTCAGTTAAAAACTGTTTGTAACTCGTTAGACCCATCGAGTTCATTTGTGAATCTGGAATCATATTCAACTGTTTTCTTCCCGTAAGAGGCACAGTAGAGCAGCCCATCATCAAACCTAACATCAGGCATGAGGCTATTGTAACTAAATTCTTTTTCATACTATAAGGGTAAATTTAATGTCATAACTTAATAACAATCAAAATTAACAATTGATTTCTTATTCAACAGGATAGTTTAATAAATTTACCACTTCAATTAAAAAAACTTTATCTCTATCTCCTCCTCACTCCCTTCTTTTTGGCTTAGTTGAAACTTACCTTTTGCTTGCAGCTTAATTTTTTTAACATCAGCCAAGATCATCATCCGTTTTTCTAAGGTTATAACTGATTTGGCATCCATATCCGAATTAAAATAGACAAAATAGGAGTCACTTTTAGAGTCGTCAAATTGAATTAAAAATGCATTACTATCAATAAAAATAAGATCATCGTAGGGATATGAAAGATTAAACCCTAGTTCTTCGATAAAATTTTTGATAGGTGTTAATAAACGGTACGTACTATTCATGGCGTTTTATTTTTGAGAAGTTGCTACTAATTTTATCAGGTTTACCACATTAAAAAGAGAGTCTGCCTCTTCCACAAACTGGCATTGGGTATGCAAATGATTATAAGCCTCTTCAAATTCACCTTCAGAATATTGAAGGTCATTGACCTTTAAAAACTCATTTAAGCCATCCAAACCCTTTACTTTATAAAGCATCTTTCGAAATTCAGACTCAGCACTTACTTTCTGAATAAATTTCATTGCGTTTCCTATTGACATAAGCATCTGTTTTACATTATTGTTACCAACTCGTATCATTTCCTACATCTTTGTAGGGAAATTTAGCATTATTTAAAATCAACCCACACATAATTAATGACTTGATAGAATAAATAACACTATTGCATATAAGAGTGCAATTGGAATGCCAATATAAACTAG
>QKIO01000348.1 GCA_003251015.1 Bacteroidales bacterium | reverse complement strand
CAACACATCGGCAATGATGTAAGGCAAGTCTTCGGTGGTCACCATTTCTTTTTTATCGCTTAATTCGATCACTCGTTTCGACACTTTTTTCATATCCTCTGGTGTAAGGTCGATACCTAATTCTTCGAGATTTTTAAGAATATTCGCTTTTCCAGAGGTTTTACCCAACGCATATTTGCGGATGCGTCCAAAACGTTCAGGCATTAAGGCATTGAAGTATAAATTATCTTTATTATCGCCATCAGACATATTCGCCAGTAAGCGGTTTGTTCGCTGGGATGCGAATGCCAGAGAGCGTTTCCACCATTTGGCTGATGCGTGTCAATTTAGATTCTAATAAATTAAAATCAACGTTAAGATGATCTGATAAGATCCCAATCACACTGGCCAAAGGCGCATTGCCTGCGCGTTCGCCCAATCCATTCACGGTGGTATGAATGCCTTTGATTCCTGTTTTAACGGCAGCAAACACATTACCCACGGCTAAGTCATAGTCGTTATGAGCGTGAAAATCAAAATGTAATTCTGGAAATCGTTGGGTTGTTTGAGTGCAAAATGAAGTCACCTGATCTGGATTTAAAATACCCAAGGTGTCTGGCAACATAAAACGTTTGATGGGTTCATCTTTTAGACTTTCCAACAAGTAAAATACATAATCGGGTGAGTTAACCATCCCATTGGACCAGTCTTCGAGGTACACATTAACTGTAATACCCATTTCTTGAGCCATCTTTAAAATACCCTTGATGTCTTTCACATGCTCCTCGGGCGTTTTTTTGAGTTGGCTTTGAACGTGTTTTAACGAGCCTTTAGTTAACAAATTAAGCACAACCGCACCAGACTCTTTAATCCATTGCAACGAAGTACCACCATCAACAAAACCAAGCACTTCAACACGATTCAAATACCCTTTGGGCTCGGCCCATTCGGTAATTTTTTTCACTGCTTTTAGTTCGCCATCACTCACACGAGCCGACGCAACCTCAATACGGTCAACCTTAAGCTCCTCCAATAAGATCCGCGCCATAGTCAGTTTCTCCGTTTCGTTAAAGGATACGCCAGTGGTTTGTTCTCCATCGCGAAGGGTGGTGTCCATTATTTCAATTTTCATCTTTGGTCTTTCTGTAAGATTTCTACTAAAAGAATCAGCTATTGCCCTGTGTTAGAAAATCTGTTTTGATGATTCTTCAAGAACCATCAAAACAGATTTATAATAAATGTGATATGATGTAGAATTAAAATTTAACAGCTTGCTTTTCGAAAGCTACAATTTTATCCTTCATTGCTAATAGGTAATCGATGTCATCGTAACCGTTTAACAAACAACTTTTCTTGTATGAGTTAATCTCGAATGATTCCTTCTCTCCCGTAGGGATAAGTGTAATCTCTTGATTTTGCAAATCAATTTTAACCTCTGCTTTAGGATCTGCGTCAACAGCAGAAAATACTTTAGCTAAAAAAGCCTCAGACACTTGCACTGGTAAAACACCGTTGTTAAGTGAATTGTTTCTGAATATATCGGCAAAAAAACTTGATACAACAGATTTAAAACCGTAACCATCAATGGCCCAAGCAGCATGCTCACGGCTCGATCCACTTCCAAAGTTTTTACCAGCTACCAATACTGGACCAGAGTAAGTAGGATCGTTTAATACGAAATCAGCTTTTGGAGTACCGTCCTTTTCGTAACGCCAGTCACAAAATAGGTTATCTCCAAAACCCTCTTTGGTAGTTGCTTTAAGGAAACGTGCAGGGATGATTTGATCCGTATCCACGTTTTCGATTGGCAAAGGAACCACCGTTGTTTGTAGGGTTGTAAATTTATTTATTGGCATTTTCTTCTTCTTTAGAATTACAAATTAAATACTTTTCTAGGATCAGAGATAACTCCGGTAACCGCAGCTGCTGCCGCAGTAAGTGGGCTAGCTAGTAGGGTACGTGATCCTGGCCCCTGACGACCTTCGAAATTACGGTTAGATGTAGCTACCGCGTATTTACCTGCAGGAATTTTATCGTCATTCATCGCTAAACAGGCTGAACAACCTGGCTCGCGCAAAACAAAACCAGCCGCTTCTAAAGTTTCTTTTATGCCTTCGGCAATAGCTTGTTTCTCAACCAATTTACTTCCTGGTACAATCCAAGCGGTAATGTTATCTGCTTTCTTTTTACCTTTTACAGCATCCGCAAACACACGTAAGTCTTCGATACGACCATTAGTGCAAGAGCCTAAGAAAACATAATCCACTTTTTTACCTTCTAATTTATCACCAGGTTCAAAACCCATGTATTTCATCGATTGTAAGAACGTCTTTTTAGAAGCTTCTTCAATGGATTCAATGGTTGGAATATGACCAGTGATACCTGTTCCCATTCCTGGGTTTGTACCATAGGTAATTTGAGGCTCAATGTCAGATGCATTGTAAGTCAAGTCTAAATCAAATTTAGCATCAGCATCCGTTGGAAGTGTTTTCCAGTAAGCAACAGCCTTATCCCACTGCTCACCTTTAGGCGCGTTTGCACGTCCTTTAATGTAAGCAAAAGTTGTTTCGTCAGGCGCAATCATACCGCCACGAGCACCCATTTCGATACTCATGTTACAAACAGTCATACGACCTTCCATAGACAAAGCACGAATAGCCGAACCAGCAAATTCTACAAAATAGCCAGTACCTCCAGATGTTGTTAGTTTAGAAATAACGTAAAGCACAATATCTTTAGCGCTAACTCCTGCCCCTAACTCACCCTCGATGCTAATACGCATACTCTTAGCCTTAGGCTGCATGATACACTGAGTAGCTAAAGCCATCTCAACCTCACTGGTGCCAATACCAAAAGCAATTGAACCAAAAGCACCATGGGTACTCGTATGGCTATCGCCACATACC
>QKIO01000318.1 GCA_003251015.1 Bacteroidales bacterium | reverse complement strand
GCTTCTATCATTCTATAGGCTAAAAATACCGCCACTCTCCCGGGTGATTCTTGTCCAAAGTAATAAGTAAACGGACTGTCGCCCACATATTTTTGAATGAGCATGCGCTCGGTGTTAAACAGGTCTTTGCGCTCTACTAAACCAGCCCATAGGTCTGATTCGTATTTGTTGCACCATTTTAGTTGAGCTGCTGAGTAATCAAACAGTAACGTGTCGTTTAATTCAGGCATCATTCTTTTGGTGAAATAGAGCGATTTAGCTTCAAGTAACATGTTGTTTACTAAATCGTCGTTTTTCATTTTTGTAGAGAAGTCTGTCATGGCTATGGCACGCATCACATCGGGTGTTATTTTCTCTCGCACCATGCCTTTGCGCATGTACACGGGGGTAGCTAACCATTCGTAAAATTTACAATTACTACCCAAGTACTTTTCGATACTAACGGAAACCAAGCCAGAATCGATAATTACCGATTGGTTAAAACCTGAGATATGAAAATAAACGGCTGGTATTGGCTTCTTCGGAAAATAATAGTTGTAATGTTTAAATGCCATGCTGAGTTCCTGGGCTAAATCATCAACCTTAGTATACTGCTGTTTGCAGGTGGCAAGCACTTCCTTATTGGCATCATACTCTAAAAATGTTTTTAAAAGACTTGCGTAATCAGGTGTGGTGGTGGCCCCTATTTTTAATACGCCTATACTATACGCATCCACAAAATCGCCGTATTTATCTTTTAAAGCAGGGAGCTCTTGTGTGATGCTATCTGGGTTGATGTTAAATAAATCGACGAAAAAAAGTTGTGGTTTAATGTCTATTTGAATATGACTTACGTCAGGTGATGTTGATGTTTTACACGAAGTGTGTAAGGTGGTTGCTAAGAGTATTAAGCCAATTATTTTTATTTTTTTCATGCCGTTTTGTTTTTATCAGGCTGCTAATTTACAAAATAGCTCTTGTTTTAAATCATGTTGTTGTAATGATGTGCTTTTATTTGCAAAACATTACGCTAATACAACAATAAATTGGTTATCCTCGCGGTTGAACGTGTTGTTTTCAGTATGTTTGCAAATAATTTAAAGATGTTCTAAAACATGGTTTTAGAGAGTCATCTCATATTCTTGTATTTAAGTATTAGTATTCATTTTTTAAATCATTTATCCAATGAAGCAGTTGATTTTAAGTGCGGTGTTTTTTCTTTTTTCGTTTTGTGTGATGGCTCAAGACAGTCCAAAAACGCGTCTGTCGATTGTGTTAAGTCCACAAATATCTTGGTTAGATTCAGACCATGATAAAGTAACACCTGGTGGTAATGTGTTAGGATATGATTTTGGCGTTGTAGTAGACCATTTTTTTGAAAAGAATTATGCCTTTTCAACAGGTTTAACCATAAACTCAACAGGGGGTAAATTAAAGTATAAAGATGGTGTAGATATGGAGATTGGTGGCGTTATAAAATCTGGAGAGACTGATGCAACCTACGATTTAAAATATTTAGAGATTCCATTAGGTTTAAAGTTATTGACCAATGAATTTTATCGCAGTAAGTTTTATGCACAAATGGGTTTATTTACTCAATTTAATATTCAGGCTCGCGATGCCAATGGCAAAACGTTAAGTCAGGAAGTGAATTTCTTTGATATGGGTTATAATATTGGTGGTGGTGTTGAGTATTCGATAGGCGGCTCTACCTATTTAACCATGGGTTTATTATACAACAATGGTTTTTTGGATATTACACATAATAGAACCATTGACGATAAGGCAACATTAAGCCGTTTGGCCATTCAGTTAGGTATCATTTTTTAAGGTAAAAGTTTAAGTACGATGAAGATTGCGATTGCTCAGCTTAATTATCACATAGGTAATTATGAGGCTAATACGGCTAAGATTATATCACATATTAAACAAGCAGAACAGGATGGTGCTGAGTTGGTTGTTTTTTCAGAATTGGCATTGTGTGGTTATCCACCTTACGATTTATTAGAGCGCAAAGAGTTTGTTCAACACGCACTAAAGGCTGTAGAGCTTATTGCTCAAAGTTGCACTACGGTAGCTGCAATTGTGGGTTGTCCAGAGTTAAATCCAGAGCCTCAAGGCAAAAACCTGTATAACTCGGCGTATTTCTTAGCTAAAGGACAAATCAAACAGGTGGTTCGCAAGACCTTATTGCCTAATTATGACGTGTTTGATGAGTATCGTTACTTTCAACCTAACACCACGTTTTCGTTGGTGGAATGGAAAGGATTAAAAATTGCACTGACTATCTGTGAAGATATTTGGGATGACCAGCCTGTGGCCAATGCTTTTTCACGCGATAGACTGTACACCCTATCTCCCATGCAAGAGCTGGCTAAGTTGGAGCCACATCTTGCCATTAATATTGCAGCTTCGCCATTCTCTTACACGCAAGTGGATATTCGCCGTAATATAGTGTGTAATAAGGCTAAGTCTTTTAACGTGCCATTTATCTATGTCAATCAAGTTGGTGAATTGGTGTTTGACGGCAATAGCATGGTGGTTAATGCTAATGGTGCTATGGTGGCCAAGGCCAAATGTTTTGAAGAGGATTATTTAATTGTCGATAGCGAAACATTAACAATGAGTCCTGTTATCGAAGCCGAACCAACAGATACCATTGCACTAATATATAAAGCCTTGGTTTTGGGTGTACGAGATTATTTTCAGAAAACTGGTTTTAAACAAGCTACATTGGGTTTGTCTGGCGGTATCGATTCGGCGGTAACCCTTGTTTTAGCTGTTGATGCCTTAGGCAAAGATAATGTACGGGTGTTGTTATTGCCTTCACAATATTCATCTGACCATTCTATTAACGATGCTGTAGCTTTGGCCGATAATCTTGGCGTTAGATACGATATCGTACCCATTGAGCCTATCTTTTCGCAGTTTAATGAGGCTTTGTCACCGTTGTTTGTGGGTAAAGAAGCCAATTTAACCGAGGAGAATATTCAAGCTCGTGTGCGTGGCACATTGTTGATGGCCTTGTCTAATAAGTTTGGTAATATCGTACTCAATACATCCAACAAAAGCGAAGCCGCTGTAGGGTATGGTACCTTGTATGGCGATATGAATGGTGGACTTTCAGTCTTGGGTGATGTGTATAAAATGGATGTGTTTAGATTAGCGCATTACATGAATCGTAAGTCAGAAATCATCCCCAATAATACCATTGTAAAACCACCTTCGGCAGAATTGCGTCCCGATCAGAAAGACTCCGACTCGTTACCAGAATATGAAGTGTTGGATGCTATCTTGTTTAAATACATCAATCAAAATCAATCGCCGCAGGAAATCATTGCCGCAGGTTTTGAAGAAGCTACCGTGCTTAAAACCATTCGTCTAGTAAATATGAATGAGTATAAGCGTTTTCAAACAGCACCTACCTTACGGGTGTCGAGTAAGGCTTTTGGTATGGGACGGCGTATTCCGTTGGTAGCTCAGTTGTAATCACATCAATTCGTTAACTTTTCTTTTTCCATTATTATTTCATGGCCACTCATAAACCGTTAAGTGTTGATATTCCTTCCATCTGTAGTATTCATCAATTATTTGATGTGTTAACGGCCGATGAGCAGACTTTTTTATTGAATAATCATCAAACCCTATTTTTTAAGAAAAACGAAATCATCTATAAAGAAGGAAGCGTGCCAACCGGTTTGTTGTGTCTGGGCGCTGGTAAAGTGAAGATTTTTAAAGAAGGTGTTGTGGGGCGCGACCAGATTGTGCAAATGTCGAGCGCACCTGATATTATTGGGTATCGTGCTTTTTTTGCAGAGGAGATTCATATTGCTTCGGCAGTTGTTATTGAGCCATGTACTATTTTCTACATCTCTAAAGAAATAATTTACAAACTGTTAGAGTCTAATAATCAGTTGTGTATTAATTTCATACGTTCCTTAGCTACTGAGTTGGGATTTTCGCGGTATCGCACCGTTACGCTGACGCAAAAACACATTCGCGGTCGCTTGGCCGAGAGTTTGATGGTGTTAAAAGATAAATACGGTTATGAGGAAGATGGCTGCACCCTTAGCATCTACCTCTCTCGTGAAGATTTGGCCAATTTTTCAAACATGACCACTTCCAATGCCATACGTACTTTGTCTATTTTTGTGGCTGAGAAAGTGATTGCCTTGGATGGGCGTATTATTAAAATACTGAATGAGGCTGAGTTGGAGCACATCTCCAAATTAGGGTAATTATTCGTAATAATAAATTCGTTTCACACGTCGGCTAATGCCAGTTAACACTTCGTAGGTGATGGTGCCCATGTCTTTAGCCATCTCGGCCAAGGTGTAATTATCTCCAAATATTTCTACTTCATCGCCCTCTTTTATTGGAAGGCTGGTAATATCTACCATACACATATCCATGCAAATGTTTCCGACTATAGGTACACGACAACCGTTAATCACAAACGTGCCTTTGCCGTTACTTAACCGTCGGTCTAGTCCATCGGCATAACCAATTGGTACAATGGCAATGGTGATATTTTTGTTTGATGACCACATGCGATTGTATCCCACCGTATGGCCTTGTGGCACTTCTTTTATTTGTGCTACATAGGATTTGAGTTTAGCCACTTGTTGTAGTGACTGCATCGCATCTACACCAATGCCATACATGCCAATACCAACACGTACCATATTAAACTGCCAACTTGTAAAACGCTGAACCCCTGCTGAATTTAAAATATGTTTGATAAATGAATAACCTATAGCTTGTTCTAATTTGGCACAAATGGCCTCAAACAAGGTAATTTGCTGTAGGGTGAATGTGTCGTGTTGAGCATCGTCGCTACCCGCCAAATGACTAAATACCGATGATACTTTTAATTTGTTATGAGTGTGCAAAAGGCTTATTAACTCATTGATTTGATTCTCAAGAAAACCCAAACGATTC
>QKIO01000253.1 GCA_003251015.1 Bacteroidales bacterium | reverse complement strand
CCAAGATGCCTTTTTAATTACACACATCACCGATTGGGAGAAATACAATTTGATGGAAGGGGAAGCCAACGTGTTTTTTGAAGATACCTACGTAGGTAAAACACTGCTTGATGTGCGAGAAGCTAAGGACACCTTAGAAATATCCTTAGGTAGAGATAAAAAAGTGAGCGTTAAACGCGAAAAAGTAAAAGATACCCAGTCAAAACAGTTTATTGGATCAAAAGCTGAAATCACAAGAGGCTGGAAAACAACAATTAAAAACAATAAAAATCAAGCAATCAACTTATTAGTACTAGACCAAGTACCAGTACCTACCGATTTGGAAATAGAAGTAAACACAACAAACACATCAGGAGCAAAACAAAACAGCCAAACGGGCGAGTTAAAATGGTTGTTTAAACTAGCACCTAACGAACAGAAGGTTGTGGAAATAAAATACAATGTAAAATACCCTAAAAACAAATACTTACTTGTAGAGTAAGACCTAACTATTAGTGAGGTGTGGTAAATAAATAAAAAATTCGGTGCCTTTACCCACCTCACTTTTTACATTCATAAAACCCCCATTCATCTCAATCAATTCTTTACCCAAATGCAAACCTAAACCAGTGCCTTTCTCATTAGCAGTACCGTCTGCAGAAGCAACACCATCTAGCTCGAACAACACCTCTAATACTTCCTCTCGAATACCAATACCTGTATCTTTAACCGAAATAACACAATAATCCACATTATCAACCATCGCTAAGGAGGATGTAAATTTCACCTCCCCTTTGTCCATTGTAAACTTGATGGCATTATGGATTAAGTTTCTAAACACCATTTTGAGCATCTCATAATCAACATTAATTTCAACAGATTGGTCAATAGAGTTGTTAAGTGTTATTTCTTTTTCTATGGCTTGAGTTAAAAAATTATTAAACGACAACTCAACAAGTCCATGAATATTAACCTTTTCTTTATTCACCTTTAGCTGCCCCAGTTGGGTTCTTGCCCATATTAATAAATCATCCAACAACTTATACACATTCTCACTTGCCGAAAGTATTTGAGCCACAAAACTTCTTATTTCCTCGCGAGAATAAGAGTTTATGTTATTTTGTAAAAGGCTAGAAAAACCTAAAATGGCGTTAAAAGGATTTTTAACATCATGGGCAATAATTGAAAATAATTTATCCTTGGTTGCATTAGACTCGCGCAATTTAGCCTCGCTTTGTTCGAGTTGATTTTCATATTCTTTACGACGGCTAATATCAGTTACAATACTTATTAACTCCACTACAGTACCTAAGTCATTTTTAATAGGAGACATGTGTAAATCGCCCCAAAACTCACTACCATCTTTACGAACAAAAACTTTTTCTAACTCAAAATCATTACGTTCACCATTAATCAATTCCACAATTTTTTCAAATGACGTATTTATAAAATCACTGCGTGTGATATCAAAATTGTTGATTTTATACAAGTCCTCAGGCTTATCAAAGCCCATGAGTTCGGCAAATCTATGGTTAACTAATTTAAAATTTCCACTGTTATCGATTACCCCAATACCTGCTGCTGTTGTGTTAACAATGGCATTTAATTTATTACGATGTTCTATTAAGGCTTCTTCGGTGGTTTTGAGTTTGGTAAAATCCATCCCTACACTCTGGTATTCTATAATATCACCCTCAAAATTTAGTAAGGCACGATAAACCCACCGTTGCCATTTGACCTCACCATTAGGTAAAGTCATATTATGCTCTATCTCAACCATCGGATTAGAGGATGACAAGGTATTTATAGCCTTTTGGGTTTGTTCAACATCTTGATCTCTTAGAAAAGAAAAAAGATTCTCACCCATTAACTGATCGGGATCCTTATCAAATTCTTTACTAAATAGCTGATTAACATAACTTAAAACACCCAACTTATCGAACCGACAAATCATGGCAGGCGCATCCTCCACCAACGAAAAATAACGCTCCTCACTCGCCTCTAGCGCTTCGATAGTACGTTTATAAGGGGACACATCGTAAAAGAAAGCACATAATTTATTTTCACCAAAAGGAAACGACCTAAACCGCACAAACTTATTGACCTCAACAATATGTCCTTCAAACGAATACCTTTGGCCAAGCATACTAGTGGCACGTTCCATAAAGTTAAATTCATTAGGAATAAATTCACTAGCATTTAAGCCCACTAAGCCTAAGCGTCCCACAATTTTACCTGCATAGGGATTAGACTTAATCACAATAAAATCAGTTAAGTTCTCTTTATCGTCCAAAACGGTTTGAAAAATTACAATACCTACGGGAGCATTATTAAACAATTCATCGAGGAACAGTTTATCATCTTGAAGTTCCTTTTCGAGGGTGCGCTGACGCGTTACATTTTCTTTAATGGCAATATAACCTGTTATCAGGTTGTTACTATCTTTAACGGGGTTGATTGTTGCTTTTTCCCAGACTAAATCGCCATTCTTTTTTTTATTACAAAAATCACCCTTCCAAGTTTGCCCACTTTCTATGGTGTGCCACATGCTTTTGTAGAAAGCTTTATCGTGATAATCAGTATTTAAAATGGAAGGCGTCTGACCCAAAACCTCCTCTTTAGAATAGCCGTAAGTATCCACAAAAGCCTTGTTAACATATTCTATA
>QKIO01000379.1 GCA_003251015.1 Bacteroidales bacterium | reverse complement strand
ATAGCCTTAATACACTTACAGATAGTATGTTAAAACAAGGTGGATTATGCCTTAGTGTTATCATCCTACAAAGTAAACCAACACCGTCCTAGCACAAAACAAGTAGTTGAAGCCATTAAAGGACGTAAGAATCTCGGGGTCATCTCGGGTGTTAGTTACCTCAATTACGACCATCGCGACGTGAGAGAGATTAGTGAATATCTAGAAAATGGACATATAAAAGGCCTCAAATTTTACCCAGGTTATGAGCCGTTTTATCCTAGCGACCCAAGACTTAAGTTAATGTATGAAATGGCCATTGAATATGATGTGCCAGTGATGTTTCATTCAGGCGATACCTACGCCCCATCTGGCAAAGTGAAGTATTCGCACCCCTTACATATTGATGATTTAGCGGTGGATTATCCAGACTTGAAAATAGTAATTTGTCATATTGGAAACCCGTGGATAAAGGACTGCATGGAGGTGGTGTACAAAAATAAAAATGTATATGCTGATATATCGGGTCTGGTATTGGGTAATTTCTCTGATAAGTTTGAACGTTATATGAAAAAGGAAATTGAAGAGATGATTACTTTTGCTGGCGACCCAAACTACTTACTCTATGGCACCGATTGGCCTATCTCAAACATGGAATCCTATTTAAAATTTATGAATCAATTGGATCTGGCCGACGATAAAAAGGAATTAATTCTTTGGAAAAATGCCGCACAGCTCTTTAAAATTGATGTGGATAATCTATAACGTACTTTTAGCTTAACACACAACAAATATACAAGCCCTTTTCATTACTTTTTGTGTTCTATTTTTTTTGCTCTTTAGAAAATAGCTAATTATTAGAATAGGTGTGTATTGAGAAGTTATTTTTCCTAGTTTTGTTTTAAGTTCCTATGCCTAGTATCAACTTACATATCTATACCTATTGTTTTAATTAACAAGCACATAAACCATGAATGACATTTTAAACCGCAATCTCTTTTTTGTTAAAGAACAAGTAGGCTTTCTTAAAGCCTCTAATAATTACGATATCTACGCACCCGAAACCAATGCAATGATTATGTCTTGCAGGGAAGACCTTGGGTTCTTTACCAAATTATTACGATTTACCGATTTTAAACGCATGACACCGTTTAACATCGAGATTAAAACCACCACAGGCGAACGCGTATTAACTGTTAAACGTGGGGTGTCTCTGTTTCTATCTACCGTTGAGGTGTTGGATGAAAATGGTGTGTTAGTGGGCCGTTTCAAACAGAAATTCTTTTCTATTGGAGGCAAATTTAATGTGTTAGATGCCAACGATAACTTGGTGTGTAAACTCAAGGGAAAATGGACAAGTTGGGATTTTCAATTTATGAAAGGGGACACAGAACTGGCGCAAGTGAGTAAAAAATGGGCTGGAATGGGCAAAGAACTTTTTACCACAGCCGATAATTACATGTTGAGCATTAACGAAAGTGTGGCAAAAGATGCACCTGTACGTATGCTTATTTTAGGTGCGGTAATGTGTATCGATATGGTACTAAAAGAATAAACCTCCTATCAAAAATAATATCAACCTGTTTGGTCTTTAGCATCTAAAGCAAACAGGTTATTTTTTGGTTTATCAATATGATACGTTGGTCAGCTAGGTGTTAGTCCTACTTATATCTTTCCATTTTTTTTGCCATGGCTTTAAGGTCTTCTACCTTAAAATTACCAAAAAACGATAACAACACATCGTTTCCATTACCTGCAAATAACACATGACATTCTTTAATGCGTAAGCCACTGGTTTGAATAAGCACATCAGCCGTTCCTTTGCCATTGGTTATTTGATGTTGCTCAGGTTCTATGGTTTTGTATTTATTGGATGGCAGTAAACTAAGCGTTTCGTTCCTAAAATTAGTTTCGTCCTCTGCACTTGAAGGTGAGTACATTAATACTTTTACCAAATCTAATTTGTCTAAGGCATTAGCTTCGTCGGTGTTGGAAAATCCCAAACCAAAAAGCTGAATCATATCTTTTGAGATGGTCATTGAACTCACATCTTTGTTTAGACTCATCTGCTCATAAAGTTTGTCCGACGGACTTTGAGCATGAACGCCTAAAAACGAACTGACCAATAGGAAGGTTAAAACAAGTTTATTCACGGTTTTGATTTTTTTTATTTGTATTTGTGGATATCCAATTTTCAAGCCAAATATATTACAATTCTACATTTTTTTGATGGTGATGGTATTTATCATGAATAGACGTAGTCTTAACACTAACAGATGGTGATTTTAATGAAACAATCATACATAATAACGTTTTCTTGACCACAAATAGCCTATTATCTATACTGTTCGTACCAACTAAACTTATCACTAACAATATTATTCTTTTCTTGTCGCAGATGCTCTAAAAACGATACGGCCACTGGCGAGTGTTTTTTCTCTTTTAACCATATCAAACTCCATGTAGTGGTGATGGGTAAACCTTGAATAGGTATTATTTGAAGGTCGCCATTAAAAAGTTCACTTTTAAGTCCTATCAATGGCATAATGGAATAACCCAAACCTGCCATGATGGCTTGTTTCACCGTTTCGTTGGAGGTGAGTTCTATTTTTTTGAGTACCGATAACTTATTGGTCTCAATAAAACTCTCCATGGTTTGTCGTGTGCC
>QKIO01000192.1 GCA_003251015.1 Bacteroidales bacterium | reverse complement strand
GATGATTTTGCTTACGAAAGCAAGAATTATCAATATACAATTGTCCATTGCACCTCAGATTGGCAAGAAAGTAATTTGATGCAAACAGAATATATGCGTGGGTTTATGCCCAACCCAGTGGCCAATTATCAATATTCATTCAACACCACGTTTGATTACTTACACTACACCTTACATTTTCCAGGGGATGACATTAAACTGACCATATCAGGCAATTATCTTTTAAAGATTTTTGAATTAGGCAATGAAAAAAATCCTGTTCTAAACGTCCATTTTACGTTACAGAGGGGCAAGTAAGCATCATCCCTAAAATTAGATACAGTGTTAATTCAACATTTAGAAAAACCATGCAAGAGATTAACTTCTCTATTCTACATCCCAAAATGAACATCAACAACCCACAAAATGACATAAAAGTGGTGGTTCAACAAAATGGCCGATGGGATAATCAGTTAAGAGATCTCAAACCATTATTTATCAGAGACAAAGAACTAGTTTACGAATACAGTAGAGAAAACTTATTTGACGGAGGGAATGAATACCGATGGCTTGATATACGAAGCACTCGTTTTGCGGCCGAACACATAGAAGGCATCTCATTTTACGATCCCCACTATCACTTCACCTTATTCCCAAGCGCTGCGTATGAAAAATCATATTTTTATCACGAAGATTTTAATGGTAAATATTTCATAGAAGTAAAGGAGAACAGAGACCCTACCATTGAAGCTGATTATGTATATGTCCACTTCACATTACCGTCGGCCAACAAATACACAGATGGCGATTTATATGTCACTGGAGGATTAACAGACTGGCAATTAAATGATATTAATAAGATGATATATAACGACCAAAGAAGTTGTTATGAACTCACACTTTTACTTAAACAGGGGTTTTATAACTATCAATATCATTTCTTAAAAACAGGCCAACACACAGCTGAAGTAGCACCCTACGAAGGAAACTTTAGTCAAACCGAAAACGACTATCTCATATATGTCTATTATAGAGGGGTAAGCGATTATTACGACCGCTTAATAGGCGTTAATTCAACCAACTCGCTAAAATACAGCGTGCCAGCCACGCAATAACCCCACTTATAACCTCGCTAGATAAGGAATAACCAACAGGCCAATTATTGGGATTAAAATGTTATTTTTGCAAAAAACTAATTATGATGTGGAAGGATAAATTAAAGGCTCTAAAACCTAATATTCGCAATAAATACTTTATTGCATTTATGGCTTTCTTTATTTGGATAGCCATTTTTGACCAAAACAATTTAATCTATCGCTTTAAGTTGGCAGCACGCATCAATAACTTAGAAAATGAACGCGAGCACTACACGAATGAAATAGAGCAGAACACCCGAAAAATGTCGGAACTACAAAGTAGCACACGCAACCTTGAGAAATTTGCTCGCGAGGAGTATTTAATGAAGAAGAGAAACGAAGTAGTTTTTGTTGTAAAAGAAAAATAAGAAATAAAATCCCATGAGCATTTTAAAATCATTAAGCATATTCTATTATATTTCAATGGCGCTAGTCCTTGTTGGAGTAGTCATGCAACTAGCCCAAGTGCCAAATGCAACATATATTTTCACAACTGGCGCACTTTATATCTTTGGCATCCGAACATACAATGTTATTGTGGGTAAACCAGATCGCAAACGCATCCTAACCATCTTGTTAGTAAGTTCCGTTTTTATGTTAGCTGCTGCTTACGCTATGTTTACTTATCGCAATTATTGGATTGTATTACTCCTCATTACGGCTATGCTTGACTCATATAGCAGCTGGAAAGTGAAGTAAACCCTTATTTTAAGGCAACTCTTTTTTTTCTAAAAGCCTGTAAAAGTCTAACAAGTCCCTTGTCTCAAAAGACGTGAAGGATGCATCGGGCTTGATGTAATCCAACAAGTCTAAACTAGCATCAAACACATCACATTTAACTAAAAAATGCTCATGTGTGTAATTGAGGTATTTCACGATTCGAAAGGCGTTAAAGACCTCGAAGAAACGTTTCTTAAACACATGAAGAGTGGCACAATTAGATAATACAGGTAATATGTCATCCCAGAACTTAGAATTAACTAAATAACTTCTCATCCTACCCGATAAGAGATGTAGAAAATCATCGTACGATGTGGCATCACACAAATACAATTCATCAATTTTAGCAAATAATTCTTTTAAATCGAAAAAGGCCTGAAGATTATAAGTCTGATAAGCCCCATTAGAGGCAAGAGCTCGTATTATAGAAGGCCCTGTACCAAAAGGCACTCTATCTGATGCTCTGGATGATGGGTAAACACAGGTAGAGTTTAATTCAACAACACCACCTAAGGGAAAGACTTTCTGAAGAAAATAGAAATCCTCGCCTGCCTGCTTGCGAGTCATCCCACCTGATTTAATATAACTCGAGAGACTCACCGCAAAACCCGAGCCTATGGTGTGAAAAGCATAAGGGAAATCACAGTATTTAAGTGCTTGCAGATAATACCTAAGATGTAATTCGTATTCGATAATGGCCATGTAGATATCCTCATCTAAAGTGCCTTGAATCTCATGTTCAAAATAGAGGGTGGCAGCCAAACAATTTACATTCGCAAAAGCACGCTCGATGGAAACAAAATAATTAGGATGAACAGCACAGTCGGCATCCAAAGAGACAATACAGCCATTTAACTTATCTAACTGACAGAATCGATGGGCTGCATAATCCATGCCCACCTTGCGGGCAGCGCCAGCACCTGCGACTTTTGGATTTAAGTCAAATGCAGTCATCACAGAAACAGTAAAATTAGACCGCGAATAGTTAACAACCTTTACAATTAGGTCATTAAACAACAAGAGCTGAATTTGTTTATTGGCTTCACTATCTGTTTCTCCATAGTTAACCACCAATACCACTTCCACGTTACACGTAGGAGACTCGGCATCAAATAAAGATTGTAGGGTTTGGTAGATATAATCCACCTCAAGATAAACAGGAATAACCACAATTAGACCTACCTCACTGGTTGTAGGCATATAGGGTAAAGAAGGTGAGTTGTTACGAAAATACTTAGTGAATGATTTATCCATAAAAAAAGCGGAAACTTTTGATTTCCGCCTGTAAAATAACTATTTCTTTTTGAGTTTAGCATACCTTTCGTTAAGCCCTTTTAGAACCTCACTGGTAATATCTACACTTGGCACGTTATACAATACATTATCACCCATTCTATTACTCAAGATTAATTTGTAAGGTTTATCAGCACCAAAATCTTTCATATAGGCAAAAATACTATCTCTTAACATGGCATTCGTTTCTTCCTGAGAGCGCATTAACTCATTTGACAAACGTTGATTCAATTCTTGTAATGCACGTTCTGCTTTAGCCAAACGCTCTTGCTCTTGATTGGCACGTTCTACAGATAAAAAGCCATTATTCTGTACTTTACGCTGAAACTCAGCAGCATCTTGTTGAAAAATTTTCACTTTGCTATTAAAGTCAGCTCTAGAAGCCTCCTCTTGATTCATCATCTTAGCACTCAATTCTTTTGCATATTCATAACTGATTATTAATGAGTCAGTTTTTACTATAGCAACAGGATAGATATCCCCAGAAACTACATCTTCTGTATTTACATTTGCCACCTTAGCTGTTGATTTACCCCCTTGGAAATGTAAAACAAATAGAATGATAACTGCAATTAATAAAACACCATTTAATACTGTTGATAATTGTTTCATATTATTATTTAATAAATATTAATTAGTTTGTTAGAGATACAAATATAAGTCAATACTGCACATATCAAAACTATCAAACCTTTTTTTTAAGAGAGATACACCCTCAGAAAAAAATGATAAATAGACTTAAAAAATAGAACGAGAACTTCTTCTATATTTATAGGCCGGATTTGTAGTTGGCGCACTACAAGGCACCGCACCTCTTTTTTCTTTTTTCTTATAGTTTTGATTAAAACGATAAACAACAGTAAGTTCATTAGCGCCATTACTATACCCACCTAAGTCTGAAAGAGTGAAATCATAGCTATATCCAAACTGAACCGCACCAATATTAATTCCTACAATAAATATTAACCCATCATTAAAACTAAGCCCATCGGTAGAGGCTAATGGTATACCCCGATACCAAATACCAAGCTCTAACGGATTTATATACCAATAAGTACCTAAATCCAACTGATTAAACGATTGCTGCATACGATAGTTAAAGGCTAAGGTCAGCGCTTGTTCGTCACCACTTCTACGCCCTCCTTCTTTATACGTATATTTATACCCTCCAAAAACGGATGTTTTCATCGGATTATACGTTTCAATATCAGTAACTCCTATATCACTCTTCACCAGATTATCCACAGTTACACCAAACCAAAACTGATCACTAAGCAACAACGCAGATGCCGCTGCATCAATTTGTTTGTGGTCATAATTCGAATCTCCACTGGTGGCAGTTGCTACAGGCGAACCAAAATCGTCCTGACCAGAAGGAAATACTGAATGAATAAGATTCATATTACGTTCTGCATACTGAAAAGACAAACCAGGACGAAGAAAGTAACCGCGCGCAACCTCTATTTCATAGGCATACAACACACTAATATCTTGTTTTACTAATTTACCATTACCACTATCGTCCCTCAGAAATAAAATACCTAACCCACTATTATACTGCTCAAAAAAGTGATCTCCAGAAAAAGCATAAGTTCTATATGTATTTGGGATGCCCGGCCACTGATCACGATAGGTTAAACTAGCACGTGAACCATTGGTTAACCCAGCAAACGAAGGAGCTAAATACAAAGGGGTTGCATACATCTGACTAAACGACACATCTTGCGAGAAGACAGGTTGGTTAGTCAGACAAGCTAGAAAGACTAAAAAAAGTGTATAATATCTATAATTTACTCTCATTTTAAGAGACGCTTTTTACTTACAATGATAACAAAATTATTTACCTAACTAACAAAACGGATCCTGTTTCTCGGAATTCTCGTCCATTCACGAATTTACCTTTTACCTTCCAAACATACACCTCTTGAGGAGACAGTTGATCGTTATACATTCCGTTCCATCCTTCATTAACATCATTACTTTCGAAAATAAGCTGCCCCCAACGATTAAAGATCTGAAGATTATATGATTCAACATCCCTATACTTAGGTTTAAACACCGTATCGTCACGTCCACTTAAGTCACCATTTCCAGTACTTGCATCAGGACGTGGTTTAAAGGCATCAGGCATTTTTACATACCCACTATTTTTAGCCTCCACGATATTGGTTTGTGTCATACTATGCTCACACCCCTGTTTATTTTTAACCGTTAACGTCACCGAATAAATACCGGGTACAGTATATTCATAATCAGGCCCAGCAGCGTTGGATGCATTACCATCGCCAAAATCCCAGTTCCAAACCGTGGCATCCTTAGAGTAATTATAACACTTTATCAGATCACCAGGTACATACACCACTGTAGGCGCGATTTTGAAATCTGCTACAGGATGATCGTAAACAGTGATTAATTTACTAAAAAATCCATTAACACCATCTGGCCCAGTAATAGTAAGGGTTGCATTATAAACACCTGGATTCATATACACATGACTCACATTACGTTGAGAGGAGGATGTTCCATCTCCAAACTCCCAAAGAAACATGGAACCACCTACCGAATAGTTAGTAAAATTAACCGATAACGGATAACACCCACTCTCATTATTTACAATAAACTCACCTTCAGGCACTACTTTGTAATCAAGTGTCACATCATCATAAGCAACACAACCATCCGTCTCAATAGTCCATCTAAACGTATTTTTGCCAGCTTGTAAACCACTAACCGTAGTATTAAAGAAGGACGCATCCGCAAACACCCCTTTACCAGCCACCACACTCCACGAACCTTTTAATTTGCCAGGATTGGAACCTTGTAGATTAAAACTAGAAGAATACGTAATGGCGTCCTCCCCAGCAAAAGGTGCTGCTTTATTACTCACCGCAATCATTACATCTTCTGTGGTACAAGAGCCATAAGCAATAGTCCATTTATAGATATTTTCACCAAAACCTACGTTAGTTACCATGGTATTAAAAAGATTTGGATTACTAAATTCACCCATTCCACTAATAACAGACCAAGTACCCACACCATCTACTGGTTCATTAGCATTAAGAACTACATAATCCTCACATAAACTACGATCCACACCAGCGGCGGCCTGGTCAGGTATTTTCATAAATATCTTAACCTGATCAGTAGAGAAACAAATATCTTTTTGTATAGTCCACAACAGAATATTCTCACCAAAACCAAGGTTACGAACAATAGTTCTAGCTTCGTCTGTTTTGTCAAACGTACCTTTACCAGAAACTAATGACCAAGAACCAACGCTTGTTCCTGTAGTTGGCCTATTGGCATCTAATTGCGCCCAGTCTTTACAGTCTTGGATATCTGGCCCTGCATTGGCTTTGATGGGAGTATTGTTGGTTACCACAATATCGTCAAACAACGAACATTGACCTTGTGTGAGAGTCCAACGTAAGGTATTAGTGCCTTCGGCCAAATTTGAAATAACAGCAGATGCACTGGTTGGGTTATCAAAGTTTCCACTTCCCTGTATTATCGTCCACAAACCCTTACCATACAATGGAGGTGTAGCCTTAAGTTTTAGCTGAGCAGAACAAACCACCTCGTCGGCACCAGAATAAGGTGCCGAAGGTTGATTATTAACTATCAGCACCTCATCAGACAATACGCAAGTCCCTTTTGTAACAACCCAACTCAACACGTTATCTCCCTTAGAAAGCCCAGTCACTTGAGAATTAGGACTAGTAGGGTCAAGCACATTGGCGCTACCTGTAAGCACCTTCCACAATCCACTACCTTTGCCAGCTAACACAGCTGTGGCATCCAAATTAGCGGTGCTAACACAAATGGTTTGTTTATTACCAGCATAAGGTGCATCTGGCGAGTTATTGGTTATATCCACACTAGACTCTGTCACACAACCTTGATAAGAGATAGTCCATTTAAGCGCATTTACACCCTGCCCTAAACTCGATACTTTCGTTGTAGGACTGGCATTATCAGTAAATACAGCCTGACTGGTTGCTCCCCCTACGCCAGAAACAGTCCAAACACCTGTACCAGGTGATGCATTATTACCCTGTAAAAGAGTTTCATCAGAACAGATGGTTTGAGCAGCACCAGCATTAGCATCGATTCGATTGTACTTAAGTTCCACATCATCAAAGGAAGAACATGCATTTTTAGTAATAGTCCATCTAAAGAGGTTACTTCCAAAAGCTAAATTCGTCACATTAGCATTTGGATCTAACTCAGGCGAAGTATAAACAGGGTTAGAGCTGCTAAAACTACCGGATCCATTTACAATAGACCAAGCCCCAATACCTTTTCCAACTTCTGGCACATTCCCGCTAAGGGTAGAACTATTGGTTAAACAAAGAGCTACATTCTCGCCTGCGATGGCAGTAGTAGGACTATCATTGGTAATAATCACCGTAGAAGACGAAGGACATATACCATTTTTAATAGTCCAAACTAAGGTATTATTGCCCTTGTCAAGACCGCTAACCGTAGTATACGGATCGGTATTATTCGTAAAATTAGCAGCGCCTGAGCCACTGGCCACACTCCATGAGCCACTACCCGGATAGGCAATATTTCCGTCCATCACCGCTTTATCAGAGCAAATTACTTGAGTAGGTCCAGCGACAGATTGAATAAAATTATTCACAATCTCTACATCATCAGAATTGGAACAACCTTGATTATTTACCGTCCATCTAAATCGGTTTCTTCCTTTTCCAAGTCCAGTAACTAGAGAATTATACAAAGTAGCATCAGCTAAGACACCAGCCCCACTAATAAGCTCCCATTTACCTGTTTGAACACCAGAAACAGCGCCTGCTGACAGCGTGTGGTAATTAACACACACCTCTTTATCTCCACCAGCAAATGCTTTAGAAGGTTGATTGTTTGTGATTTCAATAAAATCTGAAGAGGGACAACCACCTGAGGTAATCCTCCATTCAAGAATATTTAACCCAGGTGCTAGTTTCTTGGCCCAATTATTCTTAAGTTCTGCCCCATCGGCAGATCCTTCCTTAACAATCCACTCACCTACACCAAAAGTAGGTGTATTAGGAAATAATTCAAGCGAATCGGCACATATCGTTATTTTATCAATACCAGCATCTGCATCCGTAGGCAAATTATTAGTAATAACAACCGTTGACTCAGACTTACACGTTCCTTTTGAAATGGTCAATTTTAACACATTAGCACCTTTTGCTAAACCATTTATAGTGGTTATAGGGTTTGTATCATCCACAAATACACCACCACCACTAATAACCGACCACTTAGGATCTCCTAACAAAGGTGTTCCACCTTGCAAAGCAAAATGATCATAACACAACTCTTTATTTACACCAGCATAAGCAACAGAAACAGAGTTATTAACAACAACAACTTCATCAGATGAGTTAACATTATTAGGGTAGTAAAGCGTCCAAACATACACATTAGTGCCTGGATCAATATTAGTGACTTTACTTTCAGGGTCTCTATCATTAGCAAAAGTACCTTTACCCGTTTTAACAGACCACTGGCCAATACCTACGTTTGTGGTATTCGCTTTTAAGGTGGTTTGGTTAACACAAAGATTTAATTGATCAACCCCTGCATTAGCGGGTGTAATTTCACCATTGGTAATCACCACATCATCATAAGATGTACATTCTCCGTTGGTTACAGTCCATCTAAACTTACTTGGGCCTACTTGTAAATTCGTAATATCAGTAGATCTATTATTAGGGGAAACGATCGTTGCTCCACCCTCAATAAGTGTCCATTTGCCTGTAGAACCCGTTAAAATATCATAGGCTAATAAAGTCGTATTACTTCCTTTTACTTCTTTATCATCTCCAGCATTTATGGGGATAGGATTTCCATTACTATCAATAGAATATGGTTTTTTATTCACAACATGTACTTCGTCCGAAGACACGCAATCACCTTTTTTGATGGTCCATACAAACCCATTATCGCCACTACTCAAACCACCTACAACCGTATTTGAATTAGTAGGAGAAATAATAACTCCGCCTCCAAAACCAGCTAACCCCTGCCACATACCAGTGGTTCCTGTTGGTGGAGTGTTCCCTTTTAGAGACGCACTAGCATCACACACAATCTGATCACCACCTGCATCAATATCAACCTTATTATTAATCACGGTTTGGGTTACAGAGCTAGAACAACCTAAATAAGATATAGTCCATTTGTATTTATTTGTCCCATAACCGACATTCTGTACTTTCGTCAGTGGATCAGTGGCAGATACAAAAACGCCAGACCCCTCTTGAAGTGTCCAAACGCCAGTTTCACCAGGAGAAGGGGCATTACCATACAAGCTACCTACACTACCACATAAAGCAGGGAGTGTGGTGTTGAGTATCTTAGCCTGCTCAACCACTGTATTATTAGTAATTACCACATCATCAGAGCTAGCACATCCATTTTTAGTAACTGTCCAACGTAAGGTATTAGCACCCCTATTAAACCCAGATGCTTCGGCATTATATTTACTGGCATCAGCGATAGAGGCCAAACCTGAAACAACACTCCAGGAACCTGAGGTGCCAACAGGAGGCACTGTCCCATTAAGTAATAGATTCCCATTACAGATCGTCTTATCAAGACCTGCATCAACAACCAATTTATTATTTCTAATTCGAGTAGTGGCAACAGAAGAGCACGAAGATTTAGCTAAGGTCCAAGTGATCACCGTTTCACCTTGAGCTACATTAGTCACACTAATAAATCGATCATTAATATTACCAACCAAAGAAGCTGAACCAGATACTACTCTCCATGTGCCCACTTCGCCTGCTAAGACAGCAGGACTAGCAGAAATTGTAGTCCCCGTACTACCACAAGGCAAGTCTATAAGAGATGTGATGTACCCTAAATTATCATATATTACGGCTTCAGATGGCTTATTATTCAACACGTCTAAAGATGCCGAGCTAGAACATTGATTTTGAGTAACGGTATATTTAACAGTGCTGTTATCAGGATTTAAATTTGTAATCTGAGTCGTATTTGATGTCCCAGACACAAAAAAACCGCCACCACTGGTAAAACTCCATGAACCTGTATTGACAAGAGGTACAGATGTTCCAGAAACAGTAACACTGCCATCACAACTAATAGCATTTAATGCGGATACGGATACCATAACTTGTTCATTGGTTAATATCACTTCATCAGAA
>QKIO01000376.1 GCA_003251015.1 Bacteroidales bacterium | reverse complement strand
CCGCCATGATGGCGTTTGGCATAATCGGCATTGGAGAATTTTATTTTTTTCATCAACAACACCACCAGCACATCACCAATCACTGTCATTGTAGTGGTAGAAGTAGTCGGTGTCAAACCCAATGAGCACACTTCGGTAGGATTACCAGTGCTAATGCACACATTAGCCTCTTGAGCCAACACTGAGTCCACATTACTCGTTATTACAATAATAGGAATACCAGCGTGTAAGCCCCTAGCTAAATCTACTAGCTCTACAATTTCACGTGTTTTTCCAGAGTTTGAAATCATCAATAAAGCATCATTCTCTTGAACCACCCCCAAATCGCCATGTTGAGCCTCACTAGGATGCAAAAAAACAGAAGCCGTACCTGTAGAACTAAAGGTCGTTGCCATATTAACAGCAATTTGCCCAGCCTTACCCATACCGCAAGTAATTAATTTACCTTTCTGTTGATGTACTTGGTTGTATATAATTTCCACAGCCTTTTCGAAGTCGTCAGTGGCAGGTATATTCTGTACCGCTAATGCTTCATGAGCTAATAAACGCTTTACTTCTTCTAAAATCATGACCTATATTTTTCCAAACAAAGGTACAATTTAAATCACTTCAAAAAATAAGTGTTGGCTCGATTTATTACCTTGCGACCACAAAAAACAAGAGATTGATATGATAGTTATAATTTCGCCAGCAAAAAGTCTTGATTTCGAAACGACGGATACCTCCTTGGCTAAAACAGAAATACGTTTTAGTACAGAAACAAAAGAATTAGCTAAACTATTAAAAACGTACAAACCCGAGCAGTTAGAGAAATTAATGGGCATCAGCAATAAACTGGCGCAACTCAATTACCATCGTTTTCAATTATGGAACCATCCTTTTGCGCCCAAAACCACCAAATCGTGTTTATTAGCTTTTTCTGGAGAGGTGTATAACGGCATTAAAGCCAATACGTTTACCAATGACCAACTACTAGTGGCTCAACACAAATTACGTATCTTATCTGGTTTTTATGGGTTATTAAAACCATTAGACAGCATCCAGCCCTACCGTTTGGAGATGGGCACAGCACTCAAAAATAAAAAAGGCAGTAATCTGTATGCGTTTTGGGGTGATAAAATCACAACGCAGTTAAAAGCTGATTTGAAAGAAGAAAACGCAAACACAGTGATAAACCTAGCATCTCAGGAATATGCCAAAGCCATAAATTTTGAGGCTCTAAAAACCAGAGTGATAACACCCCAGTTTAAGGACTTTAACAAAGGCGAATATAAGATAGTAAGTGTGTACGCTAAAAAAGCACGCGGTTTGATGACACGATTTATCATCACCAACCAATTAAGTCAAGCCGATGATATCATAGCCTTTTCGGAGGAGGGATATTACTACCACGCAGGATTATCAAGTCCCGATGCACCAGTGTTTGTAAGAGATAAAGTCATAAAATAAAATAAAAAAACACCTCCAGCACTTTTATATCACTCTAAATTAACTAACTTAATGGTAAAATTTTTAAACCTAAAGCCATATGAGTTACTCAAATCATATTGAACGATACGGAAACCTAAGAAAACATGAATCTTTGGTGACCATGGAAAATAAGATTCTGCCAAACACCTTTGTTTTGGAGGCACCAGAACCTTTTCCTGGATGTTACAGTTACTACAGCGATGTGCCTACAGACAACAAGCCGCTCTACCTTTATTTTGTATTACAACGTCTATACACCATTGAAGAAACCACACGAGCGACGCAGAACATTAAAAAATATTTTAAATCTAACTTCAGTTGCGCAGCAGGCACAATAGAGATTTACAACCAAACATTTGATGTGTTAAGAATACGTCACTTAGAGAGTTACGATCTAATTAAAGACCTTCAGACCTGTTATATGGACGAGGGGGTTGAGTTTAAAACAAAAGGCCGAAAGATTGAAGGCCAAGGGTTAATACGCATCAAAAAATTCTTTATGTTAGAAGATTTGGGTGATAATATGTATTGTGACTTGGACGAAAAAGACCATGGTTACTTCATCATACCAAAACTATTAAAGTGGAAAGAATTTGAAGAGTTAACCACCCGCGTGAAAAACAATTGGAACACCTCAACTTTTGATGCGGCGCTGGGGCATTTTCACCGCCAATTTGAGTTGGAAGACATGGTGAGGATTTACACCCCGAGTATGAGTAAGAAACTACTTTTAGAATTGCGAGAGTTGTATTTAACACAAATGAAATAATAAAAAAAAGGTCTGTTGCTTAGCAACAGACCTTTTTTTTTGATGTTTTATATTTCCAAAAATAAATAAAATTAAACAATTGCCACACTTAGCCAGGACTAACAAATCTATTTTTATTAAGAATAGTGATAAAAAAAGCTCTGACTCAAAAGAGTCAGAGCTAATGTTTTAACTAAAACTTCAAAGGAAGGTTTAACTATTTTACGATTAATTTTTTAACCACTTTAGAAGAACCATTTGTTACAACCACAGTGTATAAACCAGCAGCAAGGTTATCAGCGTTAACTTTAGCACCTGCAATGTTGTAGATAGTAACAACAGAACCTTCTGGAGCGTTAACAGTGAAATCAGCACCAGCAGCAACTGGGTTAGGATATACACTTACTTGATCAGCCACTACACTGTTTACA
>QKIO01000236.1 GCA_003251015.1 Bacteroidales bacterium | reverse complement strand
GATTACCCCCACTCCAAATGCTGATGGAAACGACCATAACATATTTATTAATGAGCTATGTCCCACCACATAAGAAACAAAACTAGTGAAATAGGTTAGTACCAACGTGAGGTTCATGATGGTGCGCAAAATTGAATCACCAAACACCTTGTATATAATATATAATGCAGCAGGGAAACTGATAATTAGTGCACCGAGGAAGATTAAATGATCACTCATGGGTTGATAGTTTCATTGTAAAAATAGCTTGATTAAGACAAAACAAAATTTAAAAAAACTTCGTTTTTGAGAAACAAAAGATATAAATAAGTATTGACTGTTGATGCTTAAATTTCAAAAATCTATCCTTAAGACTTTAAATAATCAGTAAAAACGCTGGTAAATTGAGTACTAAGAAATTTTTTAATGAATTTACGTTCTGTATTCTCCAATAGCTCAAACTCATTGGTATTATTTTTTAAGAAATCTTCTAGTACATCCCTAATCAATTAACCAACTAACTTACCAAAGTCAGCGCTTGTCACGCTACCTATTTTACTAATCACAAGACACATGACTGGACTTATTAACAACTAAATTATATAGTTCATGAAGTTGAGTTTCTAAAATGCGATCTGTAGAAAGTGGTGGCAGTTGGTGAATGGGAAACCAAGACGCTTGATTGATATCGTGGCTCACATTAAGGTGAGTCGTCAATGCTTTACAGTGAAAAATGAGCTTGTAAACGTAATGTGTCTGGGGCGGATGCGCATGATTTTTTTTATCATACACAGCTAACAGACGAACCACTTCGGCTAACAATCCACTTTCTTCATGAATTTCTTTAAGCACATTTTCTGTAGGCGAAAGGCCAATGTCAGCCCAACCACCAGGGATGGACCAGCGCATATCTGACTTCTCTTGCACAAGCAGAATTTCGTTTTGTGTATTTAGAATAAAGCCACGCACATCAACCATAGGCGTGGGGTAATCCTTTACTGGCGAAAAGGAGTTTGTAATGACATCTATTGGTGTAGAAAGGATGGCGCTCATCAGTTGCTGACTAAGTTCTGACAGCTCTTCGTACCGTTCCTTGTCAAACTCATTTTGGCAATAGAGCAAGCCAGTATCAGCCATGGCCTTAAGCTTCTTAAATGTATTTAGGTAATCCATGGTAATGATTTGATGACTTATTCTCTAGCGGTGCGACTTCGACGTTCAGCTACGATCATCAAGGCCTCTTCGCGAATCACATGTGGCAACTGGATGTTACGCACTTGCAAACTCTTTAGCCATGATGCTACTTCTTTTTCTTTAAGGGTATATAATACTTCCCTAAATTGCTCAATATCACGATCCGTATAATCAAAGGTGCGCACGCCAATGAATAAGTCTAGCTCTTCGTCTTCGTAATAGTCTGCCTTGTCGGTATAAGCCAACAAACTGTCGGTTTCGCAAACCTCATGAGCGCCACAACAATCTTCGGCCACAACAAGCTCAGAGGGAGTGGTGTCGTTTTTAGCCTTGCTTTTAACCACAAAAGCCAAAGCCACCACCACTAGTATAAAGATGAATATCAATAAAAAAATCATGCCACAAAAGTAAAAAATAATTGAGATGTAAGTATGTGATGCCAATGATAAAATGACTTACTTTTCTTTATTCTATTTTAATGATGAGTAAAACAACCAGACCTACAAAAAGATGTTCATAAAAAATAAAAATAGTATTATTGCACAGCAAAACACAGACAGCCATGTCCCTTAGCCATTTGCTTAGAATGATTAGTAAACAATAAAAAAATTCAATGAGTAAAATACTTGTTATCGACATCGAAACAACAGGGTTTCTAAACCAAGGTGGTAGTATTGTGGAAATAGGAATGGTGGAGCTTAACCTTGAAACGGGGGGGGTAGAAGTGATCTTTGATTCGGTTTTAAGAGAAGATATTCTTACTCGTCGCCACATATTACCTCCCATGGGATGGATATTTAATAACTCAGACCTTAGTCCTGATGAAGTGCGTGAAGCGCCAGCTGCGCAAGAGGTATTAACCAAGGTACAAGCCATCATCAATCAGTATCCGCTGGGATGTACAGCCTATAATAAACAATTTGATTTTGGATTTTTGTGCAATCGTGGGTTGACAATCAAAGAGTTGCCTTGCCCAATGTTATTAGCCACCGACGTGTGTAAGTTACCATCACGTAATGGCAAGCCTGGTTACAAATGGCCGTCTGTAGAAGAAGCGTGGAAGCATTTTTTTCCTAACACTAAGTATGTTGAAGCACACAGAGGGGCTGATGACGCCAAACACGAGGCGCTTATTGTTTACGAACTGTATAAAATGGGTTTGTTTAGAATTAACTAAACACGCTTAATATGGATAATTGATAACCCATTAAGGCACGGGGTCGTGACCATGACCACCCCAAGGGTTACAACTTACAATACGTTTTAGGGTGAGCCACAATCCTTTAAAAGGACCGTGTTTTTGAAGAGCCTCCAAGGCGTAAGTAGAGCACGACGGCGTATAACGGCATGATTGACCAAGATAGGGCGATAAAAACCACTTATAAAACTTAATGGGAACAATCAGAATAGACACCAATAAAAAATTGATGAGTGCTCCCATTTTACTCCACAGAGTCGGTTGTCGTAGGGGTTTCTTCATCTGTCTTATGTTGATTGATGAGTTCGGCAAGACCTTTCTTAACACCTTTTTCTATCTCTTGAAACGTGAGTATTTCAGTAGGTAGATAGATAAACGATAGCGCTAAACCATATTCTTTTTGACTTATCAACTCGGTAAGTTCGTGTTTGTTTAAGCGATAGGCTTCACGAATACGTCGTTTTAGTAAGTTACGTTTGTTGGCGCGTTTAAACCGCTTTTTAGGCACGCTTATTAATAACTGCACCGTTGAAGGATGATTGGCTGTTTGTAGCTTAGAGATGCGCAACGGGTACTTCACAAACGATTTACCTTCGGTAAACAAGAGCTCAATGGTTTTAGAGCTGCATAACCGTTCTGATTTGCTGAAAGTGAAGCGCTTGTTTTCCATTGGTTCTAAAGTACGTGTTGATGTGTTTGTGCGCTAATTATTTATTTTGATATGGCAGAAGTTCTATCATCCCAAGGCTATAAGCTCTGAAATCTTTACATCATATAGTAACAGGCATATGATGATGGTAACGTAAAAAGGTATTGTTTGTTTAATCTCAATCTCTTACGAATGAGGTAGAAACAAACTATCCTTCCCATCTAACGACAAGAAGGATAGAAATACCTTGCAATGGATATCTTATTTATTGTCTTTGTTATGTTTCTTAATAAACTGCTCCAAAGCCATGGTCATTGATGGTGCTTGGGGCATTGGTGCTTGAATATCAAGTCTTAATCCAGCATCTTTCACCGCTTTTGCTGTTGCAGGACCAAAAGAAGCTATTTTAGTGTCTTTTTGTTCAAAATCAGGGAAGTTTTGCATTAAAGAAGCAATACCTGATGGACTAAAAAACACCAATATATCATAATCAATATCTTTCAAGTCGCTCAAATCGCTACTTACGGTGCGATAAAGTATGGCTTTTGAGTAATTGATTTTAGCTTTGTTTAGCAAAGTTGGAATCTCCACTTTATGAATGTCTGATAAAGGTACCAAAAAAGACTCTTCCTTATGTTTTTTAATCACCTCCACTAAATCAGGAAATTTACCTGTTGAATGGAAGATTTTACGTTTACGATAAACAATGTATTTCTGTAAATAAAAAGCGGTGGCTTCAGAAATACAGAAGTATTTCATCGTATCGGGAATCACTAAGCGAAGTTCTTCTGCTACACGAAAAAAATGGTCAATAGCCGTTCTACTGGTAAATACAACGGCTGTATGTTCCAAGAGATTAACTTTTTGAGTTCTAAATTCCTTAGCTGGGATAGCTTCCACTTGTATAAAAGGACGAAAATCAATTTTTAAATTGCTTTTCTCTGCCAAATCAAAATAAGGTGACTTAGGCGTTTCGGGCTTAGGTTGTGACACCAAAATTTTCTTAATCTTCAATTTTTCTTCAGTTTAGTTAACTAATTCATTGGTCACTACTATCCCTCTATAACATTAGAGATTTAATTAGCATGGCTATGGGTATTATTTCAAGGGCACAAAAGTACAAAAACATATAAAACATTGAAAGCGGAGTGCTCAAAATTATTCTAAAACCTCTAATCATTTGCAATATATACATGATTACAAACAGTATAAGTCCGGCTTGCAGCATGATTTGCATAGTACTCTGATTGATAAACGGGATCACTGCAACAATGGGCAAAATGGCTAATCCATACGTCTTTGTTAGGATGTTGGCCGAATATAAGTATTCATCGGTTTTAGATTGCGTCTCAAAAATGTATGCTAATATCGAATAAATCGCATTTTTTAGTAGGTAATAACCTGTAATACCCCCTAAAATAATGGAATAGAAACCAAAACTACCCTTCATTCCATTAAAGACTGCATACTCATATACGAGTAAAGAACTGGTGATAAAGAATAAAATATTAAGACCAAGAGCTGGTTTTTGATTATGCGCATTGATGGTTGAAAACAACTTATTAGCGGCTTGTTTATAAATAACCGCTGAAAAAAGCTCGTTTAGGTATTTGCTAGCGGCAATTTTAATAGCTCCAGCCAACAAAAGAGCCATAACAATAAATGCAGCTAGCCAATCTGTTTGTCCATCAAACAGTTCTATCTTACGAACTTTAATAGGTGCTTCGGAGCGATGTAAAATATGAGTTGTATCGCGACGACCAATTTCTTTGCGAGTGACATAATTTATAATGTCGGTGATGGATTCTCCTTTTAGGCTATAACGTGCCGATGAAGGTTCTTCTGGTTTTACAGAGTGATATATCTTTGATTTATTCTCTTGTACAAAATCAGTGAGGGCATTTTGACTTAAGTAATCACCAGGGAATTCAGTATAGGGCACTAGGTTTAACGCTAAAGAATCGGTGTGTGTTAACGTGATGGGTTCATTAACAACAGCCTTTTTGGGTGTGCTTCGTAAATAGGCAGGAACAGTGTCTTTTGTTTGCATAATGCGGGGACGAAAAGCACTATCATGAGGTATGCTTTTGGCACCCAAATTTACAACCGGCTGTTCTGTACGGGGTGGCGCAGGCTGCTGAAGCTGTGTATCTTGTTGATATGTAATCAATGATGTGTTGTTTTGCGTTGGTTAAATTTTGCGCAATGAATTTTGGCTGTTAAAGACCTGCAAAAATAACAAAAAAGTGTTACTTATAGCGTGTCTTTACAGAATAGCTATCATTTAGCCTACTGAGCCGAAAAGTTTAACACTTCATGGGGATGTTGAATCACTGTCCAAAGCTCGTTATGGTTGATGTCCATAAATTTCTCAATTTCCATTTTTTCCATCATCTCTATTAAGGGATTAAAATAATCGTTGGTGTTAAGTAAGATGATGTGTTGAGAGAAAAGACCTAACTTCTTGAGAGACAAGACCTCAAACAACTCTTCTAAGGTACCTGTCCCTCCAGGTAATACAATAACAGCATCCACATCTTTGACAAGTAAGTGTTTACGTTCGGCCATGGTCTCCACGTGCACCATGTCTTTCACCCCTTTATGTTGCCACTCTAATGCCACCATAAAATGAGGTATGATGCCCGTCACACGACCTCCATGAATTAAGGCTGCATCAGCCAAAGCGCCCATCAACCCCACACCTCCACCACCGTATTGTATTTTACAATTTATCTTGGCAAGCAACTCACCTAAGAGGCTTGCTTGAGCCAGATAACTAGGATCTACCTGCGGACTAGACGCACAAAAGACGCAAACTGTTTTCATAATGAAAAGAAATAATTAGGCTGAATCACCTGTTGACCACGCTGCCGCAGCCAATAGTAGCAAATCTTTGAGTGCACTTTGCCCCACCGTTGATAAATCCGGAAATGAACTTCCCTTTAGCCAAATCGCATCGGAGGTAAGGGTTGTTGAGATACTCAACATAAAAAACACAACCGTAATCAAACCAGCCCAAAAGGCCAGTTTTGGTGCATAGTTATTCGTAGCAATGAGTATGCCTAGTATTATTTGTAGACTAGCCAAAATCAACACCAACGAATGACTCGTAATATAAGTCAGCAGCCAATGATAGGCATCCGAATTGGTAAGGAAATTTTTAAGAAAATCAGAGTCATCATTTTTAAACTTTAAATAACCCAGCCAGATTAAAATGATAGCTAAGCCAAAGCGAAACAGAAAATGACTGCAAGCAGTCAAAGCTTTCCCGATTGTTTTCATGTATTATTTCTTTTTTTGATTAAATGGTATGGTGTATTCAAGATTGTAAGTAAACCCCAGATTGGTTTTATTATCAGTAAGTCCATAACCGGGTACCGAATATGGCTTTAACACATCCTCACCCTGCATCAAAAAGAGATGACGCAGACGAATGCTCCAGCCCATATATACATTTTTCAGCACTTCGGTACGCATCCCAAATACAAATTCGCCCCAGTGCCCAGTGGCTTGTGTGGTGGGAGTAGAACCGATGTAATCGCCCCAATATCCTTCTTCAATGGTGTAACGCGGACTATCATAATTAATAATAGAACCTCCATATCTAAACCCCACAAAAACATTATCACGGTTACCCACCTCATCGGGATGAAAGAAGTTATAATCCAGTCCAGCACGCATAAAGGTAGCGGTGGAATGATAGGCGTATTTGGGTTTATCAAAATCTACTTGTTCGTAACCCGCTTCAAGCATGGCATACCAGCTTTTTTTAAAGCCATAACGCAAGGTGCCTTCCAATCCTAAACGAGTTGGTTCAAAGGCATATACAAGAAATGTTCCTGCATTGATGCCAAATGAGATACCATTGTTTGATGGCAAGTCATCGTTAGGTATTTTTGCTTTTTTCACTGCGGTGGTTTCCTGTTCTTCTGTGTCTGATGATGAGGATTGGGCAAAAGCGACTAATCCACACAGCAGAAAGCTAAGGACGTACGTAAATCTTAACATTCTCAAAGTTTTCGTTGTATTGAATGGTGGCATTGCTAATATGTATGGAATCTATGCGTTCGGTTTGATGACTTACCGCTTGCAAATGTACTTTATAGGTCATGCCATTACTGCCAGAAATAAAAGCAAGTTCTTTGGTGTACACAAAGGTAAGGGTATCGAATGGTACTTTGGCTTCTGTACCTTCGTTTTTGAAGAGCACCCAACTACACTCATTAGCATTAAGATTTAACGGCAGATAAAGGTCGGTGATATTCACACTACTATAAATCACCGAGTCGCTTGATAAACCTTGAATGGTCATACCACTCATTACCGTATCGGCAATACTCGTTTCGTGCACCGTATAGAAAGTGGTTTGAACCGCCTGTTGATTAGATAGGTAATAGGTGTCGTTAGAACATTGGCTGGTGAGAAAACTCATCAGCAGCAACGTCATTATATAAAGGTATTTTTTATGCATTGAAACCAGTTTGACTACAAAAATAAGTCTAACAATTAAAACAATGGTACATACCAGCTTAATTTTAAAATATTATTTTGGTGATGCGCTCATATTGGATTGTTTAACGCCGTATAGATGGCTTTAATAAGACATGCTCCTCTCAACAAAAGGACTATTTATGGGTTTAACCAATCATTAACACTCGAATAGCTCTAATTTATAAGTAATGTTTCTATTTTTATAAAATTGTTTTGCTTACAAAAATTTAAAACGTTCCATCGTAAGTAAGGTTGATGGGATTAATAACACTAAAAAAATAATCAAATACGTATATTATGAAATACACCATGTTTGTGGTTGCTTGCTTGGTTGGGGGATTCGTGAATCTTTTTTCCCAAACGAATCGCATCGACTTTGAAGAGTACGATTTAGATAATGGCTTACATGTGATCCTTCATCAGGATGTGAGTACACCAAACGTTATTGTTTCGGTGATGTATAACGTGGGTTCGCGCGATGAAAGTCCAACACGAACAGGGTTTGCACATTTTTTTGAACACCTTATGTTTGAGGGCACAAAAAACATTGGTCGTGGTGAATACTCTAAGTATGTGAATAGAGCTGGCGGTACCCTTAATGCCAATACGAGTGCGGACAGAACGTATTATTACGAGATTATGCCATCCAACCAGTTGGAACTTGGTTTGTGGTTAGAGTCGGAGCGTATGCTGCATGCCATTGTGGATTCGCTGGGCATTCAGACCCAGAAAAAAGTGGTTATTGAAGAGAAAAAACAAAGTTACGACAATCGCCCCTATGGCAATTGGTTGGCAGAAGTGTCTAAACGTGCTTTTAAACAACATCCCTATCGCTGGACTACCATTGGCGACCCAGCCCATATTATGGAAGCTAAAGACTCGGAGTTTCAAGACTTCTACAAAAAATACTATGTGCCTAACAATGCCGTTTTAATTGTTGCGGGTGACATCAACAAAACAGAAACTAAGAAGTGGGTCAGCACTTATTTTAGTACGATTCCCAAAGGCACCACCGCCATACAACGCTCTACCATCGTAGAGCCACCGTTAACTGGTGAGGTGCGTGATACCATTTACGACAATGTGCAGTTGCCATTAATCTTTCAAGCCTATCGCACTCCCGCCATGGGCACACCCGATTATTACGCCATGGATATGCTGAGCACCTTACTGTCTAATGGTGAGAGCTCACGCATGTATAAGTCGTTGGTTGATGAGCAGCAAGTGGCTTTAGAGGCTGGTTCGTTTCCATTGCCCTACCGCGACCCAAGTTTAGCCATTACCTATGCCATGCCTAATATGGGTGTAGATTGCGCAGTGCTTGAAGCAGCCATGGATGCCGAGTTACAAAAGGTGAGAAGTGAGTTGATCAGTGAGCGAGAGATGCAAAAACTGAAGAATCAATATGAGAATCTATTTGTTGAGGATAACGTGAGATTAGCCCAACGTGCCGAAAACTTTGCGACCTATTACACTTATTTCTCTTCTACCGACTTAATAAATACCGACCTAGAGAACTATTTAAACGTAACCCGCGAAGACATTAAACGGGTGGCTAACACCTACATGGTGAAAAACAATAGAGTGGTATTGTATTATTTACCCAATACACAAAAGAAATAAGTTTGTGTGAATCAATAAATTATCAGAAATTATGAAAAGAATTATCCATCTATTGATAGGGTTAATCATTGGGTTAACCATGCAGGCACAACTCGACCGAAGCGTTCCACCAACCGCAGGTGCAGCACCAAAAATAAATATTGAGGAAGCAAAAACCTTCCAATTAAAAAATGGCTTAAAAGTATTTGTGGTTGAAAACCATAAAAATCCCATTGTGAGTTACAGCTTATCGCTGGAGATAGACCCTATTGTGGAAGGCGCAAAGGCTGGTTATATATCCATGGCAGGTGATTTACTGCGCTCGGGAACCACAACCCGCACCAAAGCCGAATTAGACGAAGCCATCGACTTTATTGGTGCCACATTAAGCACGAGTTCAAGAGGTATTTATGCTAGTTCGTTAAAAAAACACAGCAACGAAATATTGGATTTGATGGCTGATGTGTTGTATAATCCTTCCTTCCCTGCAGATGAATTGGAAAAACTACGCAAACAATCGCTTACGGCTTTGCAATCATCAAAAGATGAACCTAAAGCCATAGCTGCCAATGTAGCTGGAGTATTGCGATATGGGAAAAACCATCCCTATGGCGAAGTGATGAGTGAACAAACCATTGAAGCCATCACCATTGATGACTGTAAAAACTATTACCACACGTTTTTTCGTCCTAATGTGGCCTATTTAGTCATTGTGGGTGACATCACCCTTGCCGAAGCCAAAACACAGGTAAACGCCCATTTTAAAAAATGGAAAAAAGCCACGGTACCAAGCTATAAATACGACAAACCAGCCACTTACGCGTCTCCTAAAGTGGCGTTAAGTAATAAGGATGCAGCCAACCAGTCAAGCATTCAACTCACTTACACCATTGATTTAACCCCAAACAACCCTGATGTTATCAAAGCAAAAGTGATGAACGAAGTGTTGGGAGGTGGCACCTTTAGCGCCCGCTTATTAACCAACTTACGCGAAGACAAGGCCTATACTTACGGCGCGTATTC
>QKIO01000206.1 GCA_003251015.1 Bacteroidales bacterium | reverse complement strand
TTTATTGAGATATTGGTTAAGGAGGTAGAAAATGGCTTGGTATCACCTAGTCTTAAGAAACTGAAAAAAGGGGGCTTTGTAATTGTAGAAGAACCCGTAGGTTACTTTACCATCAACCAAGAATTAGGTGCCCAGCAGAAATATGTTTTTGTAGCCAGCGGAACTGGCATCTCGCCGTTTCACAGTTTTATAAAATCAAATCCAAATTTAGACTACACCCTTTTACATGGCATTAAGGACATAAGTGAAAGTTATGAGGCTCAACATTATGACAAAAAGCGCCTTAAAGTATGTACGTCGCGTGATAGCAGTGGTGATTATTATGGTCGTGTGACTGCTTATTTGCAAGAACATCCATTTAGCAAAGACGTGCAGTATTTCTTATGTGGCAACTGCAATATGATACATGATGTGTATGATATTCTTGAACAACAAGGAGTTAATACAGATCACATTCACGCAGAAGTTTATTTTTAATGGTGTCATCCATTTATCATCCCAAAAACTAATTAATAAATCAATCAACAATCTTTTATCAATCGTTTCTTGATGAAAGTACAAATTGATACTTTTGCAGCATGAAATACCATTTAATGACATTGGGTTGTCAGATGAATTTGTCGGACAGCGAACGAGTGAAAAGGGTGCTCGAAGGGATGGGTGCTCAATACACCGAAAATGAAGAAGAGGCCAATATCATTGGCATCTTGGCATGTTCTGTAAGGCAAAAAGCCATTGATAAAGTATACAATAAAATATCGGTTTGGAATAAACGTAAACGCTCAAGCAACCTGATAACGTTTTTAAGCGGTTGTGTGTTACCTGCTGATAGAGAGCGGTTTTTGAAGCTTTTTGATATTGTGTTTCACATGCGTGAATTACCTCAATTTCCGCAGATGATTTCCCAGTACGGCATTACAACACCCGCAGGTTTGGTTAACGAAAATCTTAATGCCAAAGATGAGATTGGACTTTTTTGGCAAGTAAAACCAAAATACGACAGTACCTTCGAAGCGTTTGTACCCATTCAAAATGGCTGTGATAAGTTTTGTACTTATTGCGCAGTGCCTTACACCCGTGGGCGTGAAGTGAGTCGCCCTTCGCAAGAAATTGTTGAGGAAGTAAAAGATTTAATCTCCAAAGGGTTTAAATCAATAACATTGCTGGGACAAAATGTTAATTCATATGGCTTTGATAAAAAAGGTGAAGAAATAAACTTTGCCCAACTGCTAGAGCAAATTGGCGAGTTAGGAAACCAAACAACGCATCCATTTTGGGTTTACTTCACTTCGCCACACCCCCGAGATATGGGAAGAGATGTGATTGAAGTGATTGCGAAATATACGTGTTTAGCCAAACAAATACATTTACCCATTCAATCGGGTGATGACAAGGTACTGATTAAAATGAACCGTAAACACTCGGTAAATAAATACCGCGAAACGGTAACTATGATACGTGAATTATTACCTACGGCAACACTTTTTACCGATATTATTGTTGGTTTTACAGGCGAAACCGAAGAGCAGTTTCAGCACACTCGAAAAATAATGTACGAGTTTTCTTACAACATGGCTTACATTGCCATGTATTCTCCTCGTCCAGGTGCTGCTTCACATGCCTGGGATGACGATATTAGTCAACAGATTAAAAAAGAGCGCTTTGCTCTTCTTACTGAAGATTTGAGAGATGTGTCAGGTAAATATAACCAAACCATGGTTGGTAAAACATATACCTTATTAGTTCGCGACACCGACCGTAAGGATGGTTATTTAAGTGGTCAGACCGAAGGGAAGATTACCGTGCGTTTTGCGTCTACTGACTTATCATTAATAGGCCAGTTTGTTACCGTACATATTACCTCGTGGAGTAACTTTTCGGTAGAAGGTGAACTGGTAAAATAAAAGGTGGTTAAGATCAATAAGTTACAAATGAGCATAGAAGCAGTAAAGAAAATAGGTTTTAAAACATTGGGTTGTCGATTAAACCAGTTCGAAACAGATGCCTTGGCATCTAAGTTTGTGAACCATGGTTTTAAGGTGGTGGAAGATAGTAAAAATACAGATGTTTTTATTGTAAACACCTGTACCATAACAAATCAGAGTGACCAGAAATCGCGTTATGCCATTAATCAAGCCATTAAAAAAGGTCACGAGGGCATGCTTATTATTACCGGTTGTATGGCCAATCATCACAAAGAGGCTTTAGAAGCTCAATATCCGAATGCCTATGTGATTGATAATAATCTAAAGAGTAGTATCCCCGAGTTAGTTTCTGCTCATTTTAATAAGGAGATCATACCTTCTGGACAAATGACTGGTGGGGTGTTTAATTTTGATCCTGCATCGGAGACGTTTCATACCCGTAGCATGGTAAAGATACAAGATGGTTGTGATAATTTTTGCACCTATTGCATTATTCCTCGGGTGAGAGGTAGAGCCGTAAGCAGACCTGTCAACGATATTCTTGAAAACATTCAACAAGTGGTTGCCTTTGGTTATAAAGAAGTGGTAATTACGGGGGTTAATATTAGTAGATACAACGATAATGGACTTAACTTCTCGCAATTAATTCGAAAAATTGTAGAGTTACCCATCGAATTTAGGTTACGTATTTCGTCTATCGAACCAGATGGTTTTGATGATGATTTCTTTGAAGCGTTAAAACATCCAAAGGTAACGCCACACCTACACCTATGTTTGCAAAGTGGTTCGGAGCAGATTTTGCTTCAGATGCGTCGCATGTACACGCTCAAAGCGTATAAAGCCATCGTTGAAAAGGTAAGGAGTTTTAATCCGTTGTTTAACATTACCTCCGATGTGATTGTTGGTTTTCCGGGTGAGTCAGAAGCTGATTTTCAAGATTCGTTAGATGCTGTTACTGAATTGAAATTTGGTCACGTACACACGTTTAAATACTCCAAACGTGAAGAAACACGGGCTGCACGTATGACAAGTGTGGTGCCCGAAAAGGTTAAAACAAACCGGAGCAAACAACTGCGTGAGGTCGCTGATTTGGCTAAACTCAACTACCGTAAACAATTTATTGGTTTGCAACAAACCGTTTTGGTAGAATCGATGGATGAAGACGGTTGGGCAAAAGGGTATGGAGAGCATTATGTACCTGTGAAATTTAAATCTGATACCGCACAAAAAAACACTTTTCATGTGATACATATTGAAGATATTGATACTTCCCAAGAAGATGAGCCTGTTTTGATAGGCAAACTAGCTTAAAAATACCTAAAACACATTTAAAAAGCCTGAACAGATCTGTTTAGGCTTTTTTTTGCGCTAAAATTTGTCGGTGTTGCTATATTTATGTGTGTTTTTGCAACGCACCCCTTTTTTGCACTGCCCTGTATTTTATAATGCGTATAAATAACGAAATTCACCCCTTTGTAGTGTACATCTAATCATAAAATACATACTTTTGCCGCGCAACAAAAGACAATAGCCTTAGTCCTAATAGACTTTGGTAAACAACAACTTTCAGATAGTTTAACAAAATGATGATTGACAAAGGAGTAACTACGTTTATGGTTTTGGCAACAAGCCTTGTAATGCTTATGACGCCAGGACTATCCTTCTTTTATGGAGGATTAGGGAATAAAAAGAACATCCTTAACATTATGATGCAAAGTTATGTATCATTAGGTGTTACCACAGTTTTGTGGTTTGCATTTGGATATTCGTTATGTTTTAGTGGCACCATGGGTGCTGGTACCGATTTTATGGGTATTATAGGTAACCTCGACAAAGCATTTCTGAATGGGGTTACTCCATACACAATGATGGAGGGAAAAGCCTTTCCAGAGTATGTGTTTTTCGCTTATCAAATGATGTTTGCCATTATTACACCAGCACTTATCACGGGCGCTTTTGTCGACAGAGTAACATTTAAATCATATGTGTTTTTTCTGATTTTTTGGCAAATATTTGTTTATTATCCATTTGTACACATGGTTTGGGGTGGAGGAATATTACAAGTTTGGGGTGTGTTAGACTTTGCTGGAGGTATTGTTGTTCACGCCACAGCTGGGTTTGCTGCGTTAATAGCTGTAATATACGTTGGCAAACGCAAGGATGCACATACGCTCAAACCAAATAACATCCCTTTGGTGGCCATTGGTACCGCTTTATTATGGTTTGGATGGTATGGCTTTAATGCTGGCAGTGAATTAGATATGAATGCTATTACAGTTTCCGCTTTTATAAACACGGATGTTTCGGCATCGTTTGCCGCTGTTACATGGCTGATTATAGAGTGGAATTTTGGGCACAAGAGACCTACGTTTATCGGCCTCATGACTGGAGCTGTAGCTGGTTTAGCTACCATTACACCTGCAGCTGGTTATGTAACTGTGGGGGCTGCAGCTGTTATTGGTATTGCTGCAGGTATCATCTGTTATTTAGCCGTAGAGTTTAAAAACTATATGAAGTGGGATGACGCCCTTGATGTTTGGGGCGTGCATGGCATGGGGGGTATCGCTGGAACCATAATGTTAGGTATCTTTGCTACCAAACAAATTAACGAAGCAGCTCCAAATGGCTTGTTGTATGGGGGTGGTTTTGAGCTATTAGGCAAGGAGTTAACAGCTATATTACTGGCTGCGGTATGGGCTAGCGCTTTTACCTGGGGCATGCTTCACCTGATCAATAAATTTATAAAAGTAAAAGTAAGTGATCAAGACCAAGAACTTGGTCTTGATTTATCGGTGCATGGAGAAATAGCTCGTATTCATTAGTAAATCTTTTATATATAATAGGTAAGGGGATGGCGAACATCCCCTTTTCTGTTATTATAAAGATGGAAGTTAGATGAGATTGATTCTATAAAGAGATACCTCCACGAATGATTTTAAACAAATTGTTTATTGTATTGTATTTAGTTTAACCTTATTTTTAGGTTAGAAAGTTTGGCTATGAAAACATGTTTACGCTCTATTATCAATCATATTTATCGGTTGTATCATTTGGCATTTCCTTTTCAATGGCAGATAAAAGTATCTAAAAGTTGTGTAAAAATACTTAAGAACACAGTAGAAGGCGATTTGCTTGAGGTGTATGTTTCTCGCACTAATGTTGCCAGCCTCTGGCTAACAAAAGGGAATGTTTCATCATCCAACACCTATTGTGTTGTGTACTCTCTATATGTACAACCTCGATTTAGACAACTTTCTTTAGCTACAAAATTATTAAAGCATAGTTTTGAGCTGGCTCAACAAGCAGGCTTTAGAGAGCTGTTAGTTATTACTTCTCCGCAAAATAAAGCGGCCGTAAATATGTATCATAAATTGGGCTTTATAAACTATAAATTAAGTGAGAACGCACTTGCTTACGAGGCTGAAATAGCCCTCTATACCGACCATCAAGAACGCACGGCGTTTTATTTTGTAATGCCAATAAAGGACGCCATTCTGTAGTTGGTAGTTTTGGATTTTTTGAGTGTTTTGGTTTTATTTTTAGTGGTATTGAAACCGTGCGGCTAGTAAAAGGTGGTTGTAAATGTTAAATTTTACTTCAAAATGGTTTCTTTTAATGGGTTAAATTAGGCGTTGAGACCTGTTTTTAAATTTTGGAATGGTTAATTGTAGCTGTTTTATGGGTGTAGTCAAAAAAAAGGTTTTATTATTTAACTTTTTTAAGTGACTAGCCGTCTGATAAACAAGTAGTTTTCAATTTTTGGTAAATAAGATGGTTGTAGTTATCATTTTATTAACGCTCCCCCCCCAATGTTTTGCATTGAGGGAGATGCTCTAATTGTACTATTTAAATAGGGGGTGGTTGGAGTAGCTTTCTTGGTTTAAAGGCTCATCATTATTGTTGGCCATCAACAAACCTTCTTCCATTAATAATTCGTAGGTTATAGTACCATCTTCTCGCAGGCCGTTATTCATCCCTTCGTTCATCATTCGACCCGCCTGTAAAGGAAATTCCAGTAAGGCAGGATAGTTGGTTTTGTGGTAAGGGTCGTTAAAAAAGGTTTGGCAGCTTTTTACATCCATCGACAGGTAGATACGGCAAGCCATAGGGCGAGCTTCGTACGCATTACATTTGCCATCGAGTAGGAGGGGGCAAGGCATTTTACTTTTTTCTAATTCAATGCCTTCCATACGTCCTCTTTTTTGGTAGTTGTCATAGGCTTTTTGTATGGTGGCTCTTAGCTCAAACTCCGAAAAGTGGTCTTTCATGTACTTAAACAACGTGTAAAACTCATGGGACGTGGCGAATATGGGTTGATGACAACACCAATCGCAACCAGCCTTACATTCGATGGTAATATTGTGTCTTTTGGCTTCGCCTTGCAACGATTCTACCAATCCATCAATGGCTTGGTATTGTTGGTTGGTTGCATCGATAAGGCGTTGGGGGGATTTGCCTTCTAATAAAGCTTCTTCGGCCAGTTTTAAGCCATCGCTAAAAAATGCTTTGTCGGCCTCTGTAAATTCTGATTGATCCATGTGTTATTTGTATTTTTCACAAAGGTAAAATTTCAAACCAATGCGATGTCTTCTTCGTGATAAGTAAAATAAAAAACCCCTAAAGACGTGTGTGAGGTCTTTAGGGGTTATGTGTTATTGAGTGTGTGAACTCAGAAAACCGTCCGTTTCAGTTTTCTTTTTGACATCGTGTTAACGTGTCCAACACTTATTATTTGTAAACAATGATTAATAAATGTTGTGAATGTTAAAGGTACAATTATTTTGGATATATCTAACTATTTTTCTCTAATTCTTTTGCTTCATTCCAAAACACATCCATCTCGCTGAGAGTCATTTGTTTTAAGTCGCGTCCTATTTTAATGGTACGTTCTTCTAAGTAGTTAAAACGTGAAATAAACTTACGATTAGTGCGCTCCAGTGCATTTTCGGGGTTAATGCCATATAAACGTGCCGTATTGATTATTGAAAAAAGGAGGTCGCCAAATTCGGCTTCCATCTTATCTTGATCTGCCTTTTTAACCTCTATTTTTAGTTCTTCTAATTCTTCGGTCACCTTGTCCCACACTTGCTCTTTGTGTTCCCAGTCAAAACCAACGCCTCTGGCTTTATCTTGAATGCGGTAGGCCTTTATCATAGCTGGTAGCGATTCGGGCACGCCTTCTAATACGGTTTTATTGCCGCCTTTTTCTTTTAGTTTGAGTCGTTCCCAGTTTTCTTCCACCTCCTTGGCATCTTTAACGGCTACTTCACCAAAAATATGCGGATGACGGTAAATAAGTTTCTCATTAAGGGCTTCAATAACGTTGGTAAGATTGAATTCTCCGGTCTCGGAACCTATTTTGGCGTAAAATACAATGTGTAACAAGAGATCACCCAATTCTTTTTTTATCATCTGTGCATCGTTATGAATAATAGCATCAGCTAATTCATAGGTTTCTTCAATGGTGAGGGTGCGTAAGGTGGCGTTGGTTTGTTCTTTATCCCAAGGACATAACTCGCGCAACTGATCCATTATATCTAGTAAGTGCTTAAAAGCCAGAAGTGTTTGTTCGTTGTGTGATTCTTGCATCTTTATATATAGTCGTATTAATTAATCTTCAAAAAATACCACTTTGATTTCACTGCTGGTATCTAGGTTTAATAAATCAGAGATGCGCTCGTGAGAGATGGCGAGTTCAAGGTGGTTAATGTCATTAAATAAGGCTATTAATTCGCCCATGTATTCGGGTTCGTAATTAGCACTAATTCGGTTTACCATATTGGCTTTGCTTTGCACATAGATTTCAAAGCGTCTTTTGTTTTGAGTTTTTAGAAACAATGCTTTGGTGATGTTACTTATCACATTACCGTAGGTGTCGATATGAATGACGTTACCTAAAATGTAATTGGCTTGTAAAACTGGTTGAAGGGTATGAAGGGTATTCTCCAAGGGCGAATGAGTAAAGTCAAACGGTTTATCGTTTGCTAATTGAATCATCACCTCAGTGATGGGGTTTAACCAAGATTGTGCGTTGTCTTGATTTTCAATCTCCACCAAACAATACTCAAGCTCGTTGGGCTCGCAGAGTAAGGATAAAAGACCTGTATTCCAAGTAACCACATATTGATTGTTTATTTTTCCAATGCAAATATGATGTCTGTCGGTTGGCATCCCCACAAAAACCCCATGAATGGTATTCTCAGGAAAAGCTGGTAACGCATTTTTCAGAATAAAAGCAGCTTGCGAAAGTTTATGCGCATCAAGTGGTGGCGATAACTCTATAAGCGTAGGTTGAGCTAGTGCACTATGTAGCTTTCCTGCCACATACGCAAAATAATAATTCGGACTTCTCCAGTCTGATAATATGGTTAGTATAGCCATGTTTCAATCATTTGCACTATTGCTAAAAGGCAAAGTGAGTGGGTGAAATGTAAAAATAATCGTTTATTTGTAAATACAAAATTAAGGAATATTATCATCATATGATAGAAAAGTTAATCTACCTCGAATCTATTGATTTAATAGAGTTTTTTGGGGTTAATAATTCAAAGTTAGAGATTATAAAAAATAGGTTTCCCAAGCTTCGTATTGTAGCGCGAGGCAATTGGCTGAAGGCTATTGGTGATGCCGAGGAGGTGGCTGATTTTGAGGATAAAATGAATTTCTTGTTAGAGGCTTATGCCAAGTACAATGTGATTAGTGATAAAGTATTGATGGAAACCTTAACGGGAACTAATCAAGAAATGATGGCTCTTCAGGATTGTGTATTATTTGGTGTCAATGGCAAGGCGATTAAACCTCGTTCTGAAAATCAAACTAAAATGGTAAAAGCCATTGATAAAAACGATATGTTATTTGCCATTGGTCCAGCTGGTTCTGGGAAAACGTATATGGCCATAGCTATCGCTGTAAGTGCGTTAAAGAGTAAACAAGTGAGGCGCATTATCTTAAGTAGGCCTGCTGTGGAGGCCGGTGAGAAATTAGGCTTTTTACCTGGCGATATGAAAGAGAAGATAGATCCTTATCTACAGCCTTTGTATGATGCCTTGCAAGATATGATACCATCTGCGAAGCTTAAGGAATACATGGAGAATGGAACCATTCAAATAGCGCCTCTGGCATTTATGCGTGGACGAACGCTTAATGATGCGGTGGTTATTTTAGACGAAGCGCAAAATACGACAAGCAATCAGCTTAAGATGTTTTTAACACGCATGGGTGCTCAGGCTAAGTTTATTATTACGGGTGATGTAACTCAAATCGATTTACCCAATCCTAAATCCTCAGGTTTGTTACAAGCTATCCGCATCTTAAACAAGGTAAAAGGCATTTCCTTAATTGAGTTTGGTGTTAAAGATATTGTACGTCATCATTTAGTGCAATCCATTGTGGAAGCATACGATAAAGACAGTCATTAATTCGCTTTTCTACGGCATAATTAATATTTTTGCAAGCAATTAATAAGGGTGTTACAACTATAAGATATACAAAAATGAGTAAAGCAATTGTGAAGACAGACTTTCAGTTTCCTGGTCAAGTGAATGTTTATAAGGGAAAAGTACGTGATGTATATGACATCAACAACGACTATTTGGTGATGGTAGCCTCTGATCGTTTGTCGGCTTTTGATGTGGTTTTGCCCAAAGGCATTCCGTATAAAGGACAGGTTTTGAATCAGATTGCTTCTAAGTTCTTAGATGCCACGGCAGATATTGTTCCTAATTGGAAAATTGCTACTCCAGACCCTAACGTTACCGTGGGACATCGTTGTCAGCCATTTGCTGTTGAGATGATTGTACGTGCCTACTTAACTGGTAGCTCGTGGCGTTTGTACAAAGAAGGTGGTCGCGAAATATGTGGTGTGGCATTGCCTGATGGCATGAAAGAACATCAAGCCTTTCCTCAGCCTATACTAACCCCAAGTACTAAGGCTGAGTTGGGTGCGCATGACGAAAATATTTCGCGTCAAGATATTTTAGCCAAAGGCATAGTGTCTGAAGCTGATTATGTATTGCTTGAGAAATATGCGTTGGCCTTATTTCAGCGTGGCAGTGAAATGGCCAAAGAAAAGGGTTTGATTCTGGTGGATACTAAGTATGAGTTTGGTAAAAAAGATGGTCAGATATACCTTATTGATGAGATTCACACCCCAGATTCGTCACGTTACTTTTATGCGATAACGGCGAGAATCAAAAACAACTTTCTAAAGAGTTTGTGCGTGAATGGTTGATGTTACATAATTTCCAAGGTCGTGATGGTGATAAATTGCCAGAAATGTCTGACGATTTTATTGATGAAATATCGGCTCGTTACATTGAGTTATACGAAAGCATTACTGGTGATACTTTTGTTAAAGCTGATGTGTCGAGTGTGATTAGCCGCATTGAGAAAAATGTAGTCACTTATTTAAGTAGTTTGAAATAATTAGTATCATACATATTGTATTGTAGCGGAGGTCTTTTAGATCTCCGTTTTTTATTGTGCCCTCCTTATATTTTTTTTTGCATGTTATTGCTTATGAGTGTTTTAGTGTTGTAATTTAACGGTAAAAAAACGGTTTTAATGGCTTTTCGTAATTGATTGTGTGGTGAAGTGGATATCTTTCGGCATTGTTTAATTAAAAATAGTGTTATGAATAGATGTTTGTTGTCAATGGGAATGTTGATGATGGGACTGGGGTTATTTGCTCAAAAAGATTGGGATGCATTACCAGTACCTGCCGAAAAAGATAACAATGCGGTGACGTGGGAAATAGTAACGGCTTTATCGGACGATTTTAATTACGAAACACCTTACGGTTCTAATAAGGGAACAGAGTTTAATGCTAAATGGGAAGATGGATATTTTAATAATTATCCAGGTTTTGGTAATACCATTTGGACACCTAATAATTCACGCGTAACAGGAGGAAATCTTGAACTTAAGGCTACTTCATTGAATGCAGCTGCTAATACCAATAATTTTAGCGCCATACATGCACGTACCAGTATTGAATATCCAGCTTATATTGAAACAAGAGTGAAAATTATGAACTCTGTAATGGCTAATGCTGTATGGATGCTGAGTAAAAATAGTGCCGAAGAAATTGATATTGTAGAAGCGTATGGTTCGAGTTATTCAGAAAGTGCGGCATTAAGCAAGAATTGGTTTGCTCAACGGATGCATTTAAGTCATCATACCTTTAAAAGAGATGTAAGTCCAATATTAGATTATCAACCAAAAGATGCGGGTAGTTATTATTTACTCCCTAATGGAAAGTATTGGAGAGATGATTTTCATACTGTGGGTGTTTATTGGAGAGATCCCTTTCATTTAGAATATTATGTAGATGGTGTATTAGTGCGTACCGTTAGTGGTGCTGCGATGATTGATCCGGAGAAATACCTTGGATCAAACGGACTAGCTTCGCCCGAGACTATTCTTGTTTCAGGGGCTGCGCAGGGTTGGCAAGTAAGTAATAATGTATATCCAACAGTAAATGAACTTTCAGTTGAAGCAAACAACGTTTTTAAGGTAGATTGGATTCGTACTTATAAGCG